>DAOQNB010000408.1:0-5962 GCA_035335845.1 Acidobacteriota bacterium
GGTTCCGGGTTCCGGGTTCCGGGTTTTCGAATTCAGGCCCTTTTCGTCCTGTATGTCCCGTTTGTCCTTTGCTTCCCCTCGAACCCTGAACCCTGAACCCTGAACCCTGCAATACCGCCTATGACATTAAATGATTGGAAAACTCGCGGGAAGTTTTTTACCTATCGCGGCCACCAGATTTTTTATCGTGATGAAGGCACGGGCTTCCCTGTCCTGTGCATTCATGGCTTTCCAACGGCATCGTGGGACTGGCACTGCGTTTGGCCGGAGTTGACCAGTCGGTTTCGGGTGGTCGCTCTGGATATGATCGGGTTTGGGTTTTCTGATAAACCCCACGCCTATGACTACTCCATTATGGATCAGGCCACGCTGCACGAGACATTCCTGGAGTATCTTAGGATTGACCGGGCGCATATTTTTGCCCACGACTATGGCGACACGGTGGCTCAGGAACTGCTGGCGCGCTGTGAAGATCGTTCCCGGCAAGGTCAATCAGGGTTGGAAATTAAATCGGTATGTTTTCTGAACGGGGGCTTGTTCCCCGAAGTCCATCGGGCCCGGTTCATCCAAAAGCTCCTCAACTCACCGCTTGGATCATTGATTGGAAAAATGATTACCAAAGAAAAATTCTGTCGCAGCTTATCGGCTGTCTTTGGTCCGAAAACACAACCGTCAACCGAAGAACTGGCGGCCTTCTGGACACTGAACTCAACCAATCAAGGGACACAGATTGCCCACAAGTTGATCAGGTATATTGGTGAGCGGAAACAGTTTCGAGAACGCTGGGTGGGAACGCTGCAACAGACCAGAATTCCGTTGCGCGTCATTAACGGACTGGCCGACCCGGTCTCAGGTGCCCATATGGTTGAGCGGTATCGGGAACTCATCTCAGATCCGGATGTGGTTGGATTGGAAGGAATTGGGCATTATCCGCAGGTTGAAGCCCCGGCGGCAGTGTTGGAAGGTTTTTTGAGCCTGATTGGGAAAATTGAACGGGACAGATCAACCCCATCCACCTGAAAACTCAAGGATTGTTTCAGGTAGGGCCGGTTTACAGATCGTAGCCGGACGCTTTAATGATGTTCGGCAACGATTTTTCCGATAGTCTCTAACAACATTTGATACCGGAAGGGTTTGGTGATGTAGGCACGCAGCCCAAGGTCAAGCAGCTCTTTCTGTTCATCTTCATTGTCAGATTTGGCCGTCAGCATGATGACCGGTGTTGGCCGATTGCTGGTGCTGGATTCAATGCGTCGGAGCAACTTGAAGGCTTCAACACCTGTCATGATGGGCATCATGTAATCCATCAATACCAAATCCGGTTTTTCATCGAGAATGAGTTGAAGGCCATCTTTCCCGTTTGAAGCAATTGAACAGAGATAATTTCGGGATTCCAAAATCACCCGCAACATCTGTGCGGTATCCATTTCATCGTCAACAATTAAAATCCTATGCGACATGAAAAACCTCGTTATCCCCTCTATCTATTTTCTTCTTTGTTTGTTGTTCTTCCCTCAGAGTGAAGCGGCATCGGCATCTATCAACAAACCCTTTTCGCAAACACGAACCACAGACTGCCAGTCACCTTGCGATGTTAAGGCGGTGCACAAGCTTGTTTTGATTGGCTCTTGAGAAGAAGTTGAGGGTCCTGAGAAAATCGAGAAAGACACTGAAGCTTTTTTATTTGAATGAACTTAAAACCAGAATGCTGTGCTATCCTGAACACTTGCTGTATTTTTGTCAATTTCAAAATCAACTGGCACTGGTTTTCCTTCGGATTTTCCTGGAGTAACCCGGTATCTCCCTGCGATTTACGCCGTCCATCAACCGTGCTAGAGTTTTCTGTTTTCAATCACACCTCAACTTGCTATAGTCTTGAGTTTTCTCCTGAAAACCTCTTCATCACTTGCAACCACTGTCAGTGGTAAAGCGATTATCTCTATTATTTTCCGAGGATTGTCATGTCTGGACATAGTAAATGGCATACGATTAAACATAAGAAGGGTGCGCTCGATGCCAAACGTGGAAAAATCACGACCCGAATGGTGAAGGAAATCACCGTGGCGGCCCGAATGGGCGGCGGTGATCCGGGATCAAACGCACGCTTGCGCAAAGCTGTCAGTGACGCCAAGGCTGAAAATGTTCCCAACGATACGATTGACAAGGCCATTAAGCGCGGAACTGGTGAAATCGAGGGCCTGACCTACGAAGAAATTACCTATGAAGGATACGGCCCGGCTGGGGTGGCAATTATGGTCCAGGCGACCACTGATAACCGCAACCGAACCGTTTCAGAACTGCGCCACCTGTTTTCAAAAAATGGTGGGAACTTAGGTGAAAGTGGCTGTGTCGGCTGGATGTTTGACTATCTCGGTATCATTGTGCTCGACAAAGACGCCGGATCGGAAGAACAATTATTTGAGCTGGTGGCTGGGGCCGGGGCCGATGACCTCAAAGACGAAGACACGGTCTGGGAAGTGTTGACCTCACCTGAAACATTTAATGACGTGTATGAAGCGATCAAAAATGCCGGTCTGTCACCCATTTCGGCTGAAATCACGATGGTCCCGAAAACCTCTGTCAAGCTTGAAGGCAAAGATGCCCAGGCAATGCTGAAGTTTTATGACGCGCTCGATGATCACGACGATGTTCAGAAAATCTCAGCCAACTTTGAAGTAGACGAAAGCGAATACTGACCCTTCTCATTGGACTGAAGAAAACGGGCTGAAAAAAGCGGGCTGAAGAAAGCGGCTGAGAAAACGGGCTGAAAAAAGCGGGCTGAAAAAACAGGTTTTCATCCCAGGCCCATCATTTTCAGTCTCACCTCTTCAGCCCGTTTTTGTCAGTCCACCGACTCATAAGGCGGTGAAATGCAGACGTTTCTCCAGTTACTGAAAGCTGACCTGCTGGCACAAGATACCCACTGGATCACCCTGGTGGTGCTGGTCAGTGTGGTGATTATTTGGAAGTATGTCCCGACTGAACGCAAGTATATCCGGAATACCTTGCTGCTGTACGGGCTCTACTTTCTGCTCGTCCCAATCGCTCAACTCCTTCAGACGGTTGGGTTTCTGATGACTGGTGGTGGGCTGCTGGTGGTGGCAGTCCTGATGTTTCGCCTCACGCTCGTCAACGTTGGCTCGGTCCTGGTTTTTGAAGTCTTCCTTCCAGTTCTGCGGATTTCGCTCCCCCGGATTATTCGTGATATCTCGATCCTGGTGGCCTATGTGATGGTTACCTTTTCACTCCTGGCCAAACTTGGGGTGAACATCACCAGCCTGATTACAACCTCAGCGATTGTGACCGCTGTGATTGGGTTGTCACTGCAAGACACGCTGGGCAATGTCATGGCCGGATTGACGCTGCAACTCGAACACGCCATCCAGGAAGGCGACTGGGTCAAAGTGGACGAACATATCGGCCAGGTCAAAGAAGTCCGCTGGCGGTTCACCTCAATTGAGACCCGCAACTGGGACACCGTGATTATTCCAAATAGTCAGCTTGTCAAAGGACAGGTGCTGATCTATGGCAAACGCCAAAAACAACCGCTGCAAACCCGGCGCTGGATTTATTTCAACGTTGATTTTCGGTTCCCTCCAGCAGAAGTCATTGAGCGAATTGACACCGCCCTTCAGAAATCAAGTATTCCTGGCGTTGCAGCCACACCCGCGCCACATACCTTGCTCTATGACTTTAAGGACAGTGTCTGCCAGTATGCCGTTCGGTACTGGCTCACGGACCTGGCGGTTGATGCGCCAACTGACTCAGTCGTCCGAACCCGGATTTTCTACGCGTTGAAACGTGCTGGTATTACACCTTCGATCCCAGCCCAGCGAATTTTCACAGTTGAAGAAAATAAAAAGTGGAAAGAACGCAAAGAAGAAGAGACCGTTCAGCAACGGCTCAATGCCTTGCGGAGTGTTGATCTGTTTCACACATTTAATGAATCTGAACTCCGCGACCTGTCAATCCACCTGGTGTATTCACCTTTTAGCCGGGGCGAGGATTTAACCCGTCAGGGTGATGAAGCCCACTGGCTCTATATTCTTACCAAAGGCTCCGTTTCAGTTCACGTGGCAGTCAAAGACCCGGTTCATGGCGAATTGCGGGAAAAAGAAGTCCGCCGACTTGGCCCAGGCGATATTTTTGGTGAAATGTCATTGATGACGGGTCAGCCACGGTTAGCCACGGTGACAGCACTTGAGGATGTCGAATGTTTTCGACTTGATAAAGACGCGTTTCAATCCATCCTGATTGCCCGACCTCAGATTGCCGAAGATATTTCCCATATTCTGGCCAAACGCCGGCTTGAACTGGATGCAACCGTCGCGGGGATTGATGAGGAGCTTCAGCAAAGCCACGTCAAAGCCACCCAAAATCAAATGCTGGGATTGATTCGTGAATTCTTTGGGTTGTAACTCAGCGTATCCTCCAAAAATGAAAAGCGGCCTATCGAGGCCGCTTTGCTGCGTTTGATGATGTTTTGGAGATCAGGGGCTGGGGAAACAAGCTCAAACCTTCATGATTTCTTCTTCTTTATGTTTGGCCAGATCATTGATTTTGGTGATATGGGCGTCGGTCTGCTTTTGGATTTGATCCAGGGCATCCCGTTCATTGTCTTCGGAAATCTGTTTGTCCTTCAACAGCTTTTTCAGGTGGTCATTGGCATCCCGGCGGATATTGCGCAACCCGGCGCGATGTTCTTCAGCCGTATCGCGCACCGCTTTGGCAAGCTGCTTCCGACGATCCTGCGTCAGCGGCGGAATGGGGATCCGGACGACTTTCCCATCATTTGAAGGGTTCAACCCTAAATCCGAGCTGCGGATGGCCCGTTCGATAGCGCCAATCAGGGATGGATCCCAGGGTTGAACGACCAGCATGGCAGGTTCTGGAGCATTGATTGAACCAACCTGGTTCAAGGGCATTTCCGTCCCATAGGATTCAACCACAATCCGATCCAGCAAGCTCACTGAAGCGCGCCCGGTACGAAAACTGGTCAATTTACGGCGCACATCCTCAACAGTGGCATCCATTCGTGCAACGGCATCTTTAATGATGTCAGCAGTCATATTGATTTTCCCTTCCTCTTTCGTTTGGGTGTCAGACTGATATGAGCTAACCGTGGGCGGCGAGCTGCGTCGCGCCAGCTCCAACAAAAGTCCCGATTGATTCACCGGTCACAACCCGAAAAATATTTCCAGAAACCAGCAAGTTAAACACGATAATCGGCATTTGATTGTCTTTGCACAAAGCAATCGCCGAAGCATCCATGACATTGAGACCTTTTTCAAGTACCTGCTGATAAGTCACGTGGGTATAGCGCTCGGCGCTACTATCAGAAACCGGGTCAGCAGTATAAATCCCATCGACTTTGGTGGCTTTGAGAATCGCTTCGGCTTTGATTTCCAGGGCACGCAAGGCGGCAGCACTATCGGTTGTAAAAAAAGGACTTCCAGTTCCGGCGCCAAAGATAATCACCCGCTTCTTCTCCAGGTGGCGAATGGCGCGCCGTGGAATAAAGGGCTCCGCAACCTGCCGCATTTCAATCGCAGAGATCACCCGGGTATGGATGTTGAGTTTTTCAAGGGCACTTTGCAGGGCCAGACAGTTAATCACCGTGCCCAGCATGCCCATATAATCACCCTGGGCGCGATCAATGCCGGCTGAGCTGGCTTCGGCCCCACGAACGATATTTCCGCCGCCAACGACCAGGGCAATTTCAACCCCGAGAGCGTGAACATCGCGGACCTGTTCGGCAATTTGTCTGACGGTGGTGGGATCAATACCAAAGCCACGACTTCCTTCAAGGGCTTCGCCACTGAGTTTGAGCAGAATCCGTTTGAATCGTGGAGTAGGGTGGGAGGTTTCGGTTGATGATGTGTTTTCGCTGGCGGCACTCATTCCTGTCTTAACTCCTGATGCCGGAAAAAAATCAGATGAGAAACAAACGCCCCGCCTGAGT
>DAOQNB010000409.1:0-5955 GCA_035335845.1 Acidobacteriota bacterium
AATAGGTGATAGGGATCGAAAACCCGGAACCCGGAACCCGGAACCCGGAACCCGGAACCCGGAACCCGGAACCCGGAACCCTATCACCTTATTAATTTACAGTCCTTTGGCAGCCATGAACTTGATCAGGTCACGGACACGGCAGCTATATCCCCACTCATTGTCATACCACGACATCACTTTGATCATGTTGCCGCCGATGACCCGAGTGAGCGGGCCGTCTACGATGGATGAGTTCGGGTTCATCCGGAAGTCAATCGAAACCAGCGGTTCTTCCGTGTAAGCCAAAATGCCTTTCAACGGGCCTTCCGCTGCCGCTTTCAAAGCACTCATGACACTTTCCTTGTCAGTTGATTTCTCAACTTCAAATGTCACGTCAACCACTGACACGTTCGGCGTTGGGACACGCACGGCCAGACCGTCGAATTTGCCTTTGAGTTCCGGCATTACCAGTTCCACGGCCTGAGCGGCACCGGTTTTGGTCGGAATCATTGACAACGCCGCAGCACGGGCACGGCGCAGATCGCTGTGTGGCAGGTCAAGAATGCGCTGATCGTTAGTGTATGCATGGATTGTCGTCATCAGGGCTTTGACGATTCCGAAATTTTCATGAATGACTTTGGCAACCGGTGCCAGACAGTTGGTGGTACAGGATGCGTTGGACAGAACCCGGTGTTTTTCCGGATCATACATATGATCGTTCACGCCGAGCACAAGGGTCAGGTCTTCGCCTTTGGCGGGCGCCGAGATGATGACCTTTTTGACTGATCCACGCAGGTGGCCAGCCGCTTTTTCGCCTTTAGTGAACAAACCGGTGGATTCGACCACAACTTCCGCACCGACCGATTCCCAATCGAGTTCTTCTGGGCTACGCACTTTGAAAACTTTGATTGGATGTCCGTTGACTTCGATGCAGTCTTCAGCCGGAGCCGTGACCGTGGCTTCCAAATTTCCTAAAATCGAGTCGTATTTGAGCAGGTGCGCCAGCGTTTTTGCGTCGGTCAAATCATTTACAGCAACAATTTCAATCTCTGAGTCACCGAGAACCGTACGCAGCACGTTGCGTCCGATACGACCGAATCCGTTAATGCCTACTTTGATGGCCATGAAACCCTCCTGAACAATTCAGTTGAATGATAGAGTGTGTGGATT
This sequence comes from Acidobacteriota bacterium, assembly GCA_035335845.1. Classification (GTDB taxonomy): domain Bacteria; phylum Acidobacteriota; class Blastocatellia; order Chloracidobacteriales; family Chloracidobacteriaceae; genus JACQXX01. The sequence goes on from DAOQNB010000409.1 coordinate 1,153, forward strand.
GCGACAAAGCGATGGATGGGGCGTGAAACATTCGCTTTTCTGGGTTGTCGAGAAAGGCTAGGATTATCCCAGCGACCCCAATGAAGTCAAGAACCATTTGGCACTTGGGGTTCCGGGTTCCGGGTTCCGGGTTCCGGGTTCCGGGTTCCGGGTTTTCGAATAGGTCTTCGTTCACCCCCTTGTTGAACCTTCCATTCAAACAATTCCTTTTGATCATTTGAGCCAAATAGTATGCAAAATTCTCCGGTTAATCCCGTAACTTTTCATTCGCGAAAACCCGGAACCCGGAACCCGGAACCCGGAACCCTGTTTTTCAAACCCTGAACCCTGAAAAAATGGCAGCCCACCTTCCAACACAAACCCGGTTCGGTCCTTATGAAATCATCGGCAAACTTGGTGCCGGCGGTATGGGAGCGGTCTATCGAGCCCGTGATACCCGGCTCGGGCGTGATGTGGCGATCAAGATTTTATCACCCGAGGCGGCCACCAATCCTGAACTGAAGCGCCGCTTTGAAAATGAAGCCCGGGCCGCCAGTGCGCTCAATCATCCAAATATTGTCGCGATTTATGATGTCGGGTTTGAACATGACCAGAGCTATATTGTCTCGGAACTGGTCGAGGGGCGCTCTCTGCGTGCGCTGATGCATGAGGGCACATTGACGCTCAACCAGATGCTCCATCTGGTAATCCAGGTCGCCGATGGACTGACGGCAGCGCATGAAGCCGGGATTGTCCACCGTGATCTCAAACCCGAAAATATCATGGTCAGCCGCGATGGACGCGCCAAAATTTTGGACTTTGGGCTGGCAAAGCTCATTCCCACGATTCCCCAATCCCAAAATTCACAAATCAATACCCAGATCATTGATGAATCACAGCCACCGCAGGTTCGGACTACACCTGGGGTCATCCTGGGAACGGTCAGCTATATGAGCCCCGAACAGGCATCAGGTGATCCAATCGGGTTTCATTCCGATCAGTTTTCATTTGGAGTCATTCTGTATGAAATGATCAGCGGCAAGCGCCCATTTGACCGGGCCAATACGATTCAAACCCTGGCCGCCATTATTACCGACCCGGCGCCACCGCTTCAGGAATCTGATCAACGCCTGCCTGAAGCATTCTGCCAGTTGATTGCCCGATGTCTGGCCAAAAACCCTGGAAAACGCTTCCCGACCACTCGCGATTTAATGGAGGAATTGCAAACCATCCACAGCCTGTGTTCCGGCGAGAGCGCCATCACCTTACGCCTTTGGGATTCAACGCCGCCCATCACCAAACACGCCTGGGGCCTCCCCACCCGTCATCTGCGGACCGGTTTATTTGGACTCATCGTGACTTTGTTGCTGGCGGCGCTGGTTTTTCCGGCGGTGAAATACTTTCGCGAACGCGCCAAAGCCCGCAATGTGGTTGAGAATTCGGCGATTGATTCGATTGCGGTGCTGCCATTTGTCAATACTATTTCTGATCCTTCAACTGAGTACCTGAGTGATGGCATCACTGAAAACATCATCAACAGCCTGTCACACGTACCTGGATTGAGAGTCATGGCACGTAGCACCGTCTTTCGTTACAAGGGCAGCGAAGTTGATCCTCAAAAAGTTGGTCAGGAATTAAAAGTCCGCTCCGTTTTGACCGGACGCGTCACCCAACGCAACAAAATGCTGGTCATTTCAACGGAACTCGTGGATGTGAAAGATGGTTCGCGGCTCTGGGGCGAGCAATACAACAGCACCACCTCTGACATTCTGTTTACCCAGGATGAAATTGCAGAAGATATCTCCACCAACCTTCAATTCCGGCTGACGGGTGAACAGCGTCAGAAAGTCATCAAGCATTTTACTGAAAATTCAGAAGCCCATCAGGCCTACCTGCGCGGACGCTACGCATGGAACAAACGCACCAAAGAGTCACTCGAATCAGCCATTGAGCATTTCAAACAGGCGATTCGCATTGATCCAAACTATGCCCTGGCCTATGCCGGGCTGGCTGATACCTATGGATTGATGGGTTACTACGGCCTGCGTCGGCCTCGGGAAGCCTATCCGGAAGCTAAAGAAGCGGTGCTCAAAGCTTTGGAGTTAGATCCAAACATTGCCGAAGCCCATGCTTCACTGGCAGATATCAAAATGTACTATGACTGGGATTGGGCTGGCGCCGAGCGTGAATTCCGGCGGGCGATTGATCTCAACCCCGGCTATGCCACGGCTCACCAGTGGCTGGCCATCTGCCTGGAATTGCTTGGACGCACTGACGAAGCGCTGCAGGCAGCCCAGCGGGCCCAGCAGCTTGACCCACTCTCGCTGCCAGTCAACACGACGGTGGCGCATTTGTACTACTACTCACGCCAGTATGACCGGGCAATCCTCGAATGCCGCCGGGTGCTTGAAATTGACCGCTTCGTCAATACCCATGCCTTTTTGGGAATGTCCTATGAACAAAAAGGACTCTATCCCGAAGCACTCACCGAATTTCAAAAGGCGCTGGCACTGTCCAACAACAACCCGGCAGTGGTGGCCATGATTGGGCACACCCTGGCGCTTTCAGGCAAGCGCGACGAAGCAACCAAACTTCTTACTTCGCTGCAAAAACGTGCCAAAACCGAATATGTCCCGTCCTACAGTCTGGCTGTGATTGCAATTGGACTCGGCGACGAAGCAGCAGCCTTCAAGTATCTTGAAAAAAGCCTGGAAGAACGCTACCGCGAGATGGTGTTTCTCAATATTGAGCCGCGATTTGACCCAATCCGTCAGGATCCACGCTTTACCCATTTATTGCGGAAAGTTGGGCTTTTACCAAAGGGTCAGTAGTCAGTAGTCAGGTGTTGGGATTTTGAATTATCTGTCAAGTGTATTTGGTTCTATTTATGCAATTTATGTATGCGTCTTCCCAGGAAGTCATCAAACTGAAGCACCTGGGTTTGGTCTACTGACTACTGACTACTGACTCATCAACTAATTACCGTCAGATCAATGTCAAAATTTTCTTCTTCGCCAAGCGAGAGGAAATGGGAGCGCAGGCGGGGGACATTGACCTGTTGTGGAATGGAGAGTTTGGCTTCAAATCGAAACATCGGCGTTCCGCTCCAGGGAGCGCTATAGGTTTTGGTTTCCATGGACTCGATGTTGATTCCAGAGGCAGAAAGCTCACTCGTCAGGCGATGGACAATTCCCGGATGATCAATCGAGGACGCGACCAGTGTGTAGGGCACACCCGATTCCGCTGGTTTCACCTCAGACGGACGCCGCATAAAGATGTTCAGACCGGTTTGTTCAGCCAGTTGTGACTGGCTGTGTTCAATAGCCGTCAGGTCGGCTTCTTCACCGCCAACGAGCATGATGATGGCAAATTCGCCGCAAAAGACCGCCATTTTGCTGTCTTCGATGTTGGCGTTGCGTTCGACAATGAAGGCCGAAATGCTTTTAACGAGTCCGACCCGATCCGGACCGATGGCGCTGATGACAAGTTTGCTCGACATAGGCTTTTCGTGAATTCCTTTTTTTCTACAGACGTGATGTGGTTTGTGGGAGGTGCAGCGTGGTGAAAGCAACCAATCAAACTTGAATGAACGTGCCGTTCTGATTACGCTGGCAAATTCTTAACTCAAAATTCATTTCGATGGAAGCCAAAGGAAGCAACTGCAATGTCAATTACCAAACAAGATGTGGAAAAAATCGCCGTTTTGGCCAGCCTGGAACTGACAGAAGAAGAAAAAGACCGCCTGACAGTCCAGATGGGCGCGATTGTGGATTATTTTGGTGAACTCAATAAGCTTGACACGTCAAATGTCGAGCCGATGTCGCATAGCACCTTGAGCGGCGACCCGGCCAGCACCTGGCGTGATGATTTGATGCTACCCTCGCTTGATCAGGACGCCGCCCTGGGCAATGCGCCACAGGCCGGTGCCGGGCATTTTAAAGTGCCGCGAGTGCTGTGATTTTTTAGGGCTGAAGAAACTGGGCTGAGGGCTGAAGACATCGGGCTGAGGGCTGAAGACATTGGGCTGAAGACTCGCAAGCTCGGGGCTGAAGACATCGGGCTGAAGACTCGCAAGCTCGGGGCTGAAGACATCGGGCTGAAGACTCGCAAGCTCGGGGCTGAAGATTTTGGGTAGAAGATACTGGGCGTGTATTGTCTTCAGCCCCCAGCCCTCAGCCCAATTTCTTCAGCCCGACTTCTTCAGCCCGGTATTTTGGCTTCGAGCGTGATTGGTTTGATCCCCCACTCTTCAACTTGCTTGATCGTGAGTGAGTTTCCGACTTTGAGTTGGAATGTCGCCACTGGTTTTTCCTCAAGCACTTCGGGGTTTCCAGTTTCACAAGTGACCGGAGTTTTCACAACCAGTGCTGTCACAATCACAATTGCCGCATCTCCATTGGTTTGCCCGGTAAACTTGATCTCTGACACAGTCAACCCCTCTTTGGTTTTCGGCGGGTGTTTTTCGTTTTTCCAACGGTGTTTAACGCCTCCAACCGCAACCGTAACCACCGGTCCATCACCAACTTGAACCGGGAGAGCTTCAAATGAAGCCACCTGACCTTTGGGTGGCATTTTCACCAAAATCAAAATGTTCTTCTCCTGGGCATGAACTGGAGCGGCCAAACCCACCAGCAATGTCAGAAGAATCAGGCTAAAATTCAACCGGGAAAGGACATTCATTCAGAAAACTCCTTTTAAGCAACAAAATAAACAGTTTCAGGCAAACTGTTTGCAACCAGATGGTGTTTTTTCATTTTGTGAATCAGTGCCAGCACGCATCGCACGTCCTGGGCTGTTGGTGATACAGCAGGTAATGATTCGATA
>DAOQNB010000410.1:0-5940 GCA_035335845.1 Acidobacteriota bacterium
TTCATTCTTCATTCTTCATTCTTCATTCTTCATTCTTCATTCTTCATTCTACTTCCTCGCTACTTTGGTTTGGCGGGGGACCGTCTCCGGACTGGCCTGGGTTTGGGACGACGGGCAAGTTCAGCCAACCACTGTTGGGCTTCGGTATAGTGGGCAAAAACACGTTCCTCTCTCTGAAACTCAGAGGAATGAATACAGTTGCGACCATTCACGGAACGAACCTTGTGCTTGATGTGCAACATCTCGTGATAGAGCACATAGGCCACAACATAGTCAGGAACACGGACATCATCCAGTGTTCGACTGATGACGATAGTATGATGGGCACGGTCATAATGCCCTAAAATCCGGCGAGTTTGGGTTCGGCTCCAGGTCAGCGTGGGCTGACTTACCTCATCCGAAAAATACTGGTGGTTTAACTCTTGAAATAATTTTCCAAGATCATAGACGTGGCCCTTTTCTCCGCTGACGTGTTTAAACCCTCGGACCCGGCGCGCACGCTCAATCGCGGTTTTTACACTCGGAAGCTGAGTAAACACTCGGAAAGCTTCTTCATACTCGGCAGGAACAGGCTTTTTCAAAATCTTGGCAATCAAGATCCCAATAACTGCCTGTCGAACTACTGGTGAGGCACCTTTGAGCAAATCAGAGAGCCGAATCAACAATATCCCCTGTCGTAACCGAATCGTATTGTTAAACCCGGCATAGGGATAAAACTGAACTTGAAATCCGGTCGGCAGCACTTTGCGTGGGGCAAATCTCCGGAATTGATCACGAGCAAATTCAGCCAGTTCGGTTTCAAGTGTTTTAACGGGTGGAGATACAAGAGGTTTTTGTTCGGACATGGGTTGAAAGAAGATACGGAAGAGGACTTTTGAGATACGACCTGAGGCTCAATTACCAGCACTGTTTCATTGAGAAATGAACCTGGTGAAGGTGAAATCAGCATCCTATTTGAGCATATTTTGGTTAGGAAAAGAATCCTTGCCAGCCTTTTCCAGGGCATGCTACTTTGCAGGCGGGCTTTGGGTTTTCCATACCTGTCAATCCCCTCAATTCCTCCAATCACCACACCAAACTCGAAATCGTTCATCACTGTTTTTATGCGCTTGACCTATTTTGTACCTGCCGTGTTGTTGCTTTTCTGTTCTTTGACAGGATCACCTATTTTTGCCCAGGAGGCTCCGCCTCCCAAGAAAAAACCGGCACCATCTGCCACCAGCACAGCACCTGGCCAATCCACTTCAACCTCCCCCAAACCGGCGCCAACTCTGGTTGACACCTTGCAGTCATATTTAAAACGGATGAACGTGAAGAGTGAAAAACGACAGGGGAACAATACGACGCTTGTGACGCATTACCAGAGCGGAAAAGAAACGGTTGATCTGGTACTCGTTAACATGCCCTCTAAAAAAATGCTGGGGTTTTACGCCTACAAATTTGGAAATACCAAAAAAGTGGCCAACCCATCCCCACTTTTTAAGACCTTATTAAGCCTCAATGATCAACTGGCAGTCGGAGCATTTTTTATTGATGAAGAGGATGATATTGGGTTTAAGTTTTCCGTTCGCACTGATCCCCAGGTTGGATTTGATGAATTTCAAAGTGTTTATCTTGGTCTGGTCTCAGCAGTAAAACAGGCCCGCCCACAAATTCTGAAACACTTTGAAGAACAACCCGAAACGACTCAACCAGAAACAGATACCACCAAGGCGCCTCCAAGTCAGGAATCCCAATCAAAACTGGCGGTACCAAAGCCCGGTCTTCGTTTAGATTCAAGTTTTCCAGTCACCCGATCCCGACGTGTTCGAGGACTTGGAATTTGATGGTTGAGTTTTAAGGTGAAGATCCAGTCACACTCACTTCCAGCGACAAACTTGAAGCCAAGCCAGACATCTATCGCTTTTCAGACAGCTATTTCTTTGGCCTGTAATGCTTTGAAGTCTTAGAAATCATTGAAGAATCTGGATTTACTTTCTGTCTTTTCCCTAGGGTCTCTTTCACTTTTTGGCACCATATCTACATCCGGTTACTACTGGCGGGATTTTATTTTAACCAGTGTCCTAACCTCTCAATGGGCCACAGCTTTCAGATAGAACGGCATCGTAATCGGCACGGAATATAGATTTTTATCCAGTAGTAAGTAATACTATCAACGAACGATACCGATTGGAACAGCAAGTGAAAAAACTGTTTCACCGGTTTAACTGTGACCAGCTTGAGTTTTTCATTCGTCCTTTGCAATTCGCAACCTGTTCTGATAAAAAGGGTTGTCTCATCTTAAAAACACAACCAGATTGCTCTGCATCCCACAGTTCGGTTGAGTTCTTCCTTTTTAAGCTTTTTCATCAAGGGTGATAGATCATGTGGTGGGAATCAATTCGAAATTTTTTTGTCAGCGGGGTTGCAATCGACCTCGGTACGGCCAATACCCTGATTTATTCCCGTGGCCATGGGATCATTCTCAATGAACCCTCCGCGATTGCCATTAATCGGGATTCAGGAAATGTGGTGGCGGTTGGGCGACGCGCCATTGCGATGCTGGGTCGCGAGCCATATGACACAGTGGTACATCGTCCAATGAAAGATGGGACCATTGCCGACTATGATCTGGCTGAAAAGATGCTTCGGAATTTCTTTCACGCGGCCTGTAAGCGTGAATCACGGCGGTATTGCAAACTGGTGGTGAGCATTCCCAGTTCAGCCACTCAAACCGAACGTCGGGCACTCCGCAATGCAGCCTATAGTATTGGCGCCAATAAAGTTTTCTTAATTGACGAAGGACTGGCGGCGGCGGTGGGCTCTGAAGTGATGTTTCGAAGCCCTCAGGCTCACCTTCTGGTGGATATTGGCGGTGGAACAACCAATATCACCATTGTCAGTACCACTGGCATTATCGCTTCAAAATCACTTGAAATTGCCGGTAATCGCATGACTCAGGATATTGTGGAATACATGCACCGGAAACATAAACTGGTGATTGACGAACAATCGGCTGAGCAAATCAAAATCAATCTGGGCTCAGCAATTGCCCAGGAAAATGAAGCATCTATGTTGGTAACCGGTAAAAACCTGACCAACTATAAGGTCCGCGAGTTGATGTTGACTCAGAGCGAAGTGGTGGAAGCCCTTGATCACACCCTCGATACAATTATCGAAGGCATCAGGCAGGTGATTGAGTTAAGTAAACCAGCCGTGGCGGTTGATATCCATCGAACCGGTGTCACTCTCGCTGGAGGCGGCTCTTTACTTCGAGATTTTTACCGACGCGTTCATCTTGAACTTGGATTACCGGCCATGCGCGCGTCGAACCCAATGGAAGCAGTCGTGATTGGCGCCGGGCAACTGCTGGATCGCCCTGAACTTTTGAAACGCTTCTCTGGCGCTGATATGGTTCGATATCAGGAATGGGTTGATGAAGATATGCCGGTTCCAAGCTAATAAAGGGTACCGACCAGGCTGTGGGTTGTATGACTTCTCACACCCGACAGGCACTATCGACCAAGTACGCTGTCAATTGCGTTGATAACTGCCTTCACCTCAACTCCTTTAATACATTCTGGTTCTGGAAATGCGTGGCAGGTGTACCCGGCACAAGGGACACAAGGGATGTGGTGCCGCACTATCTGGTGAGGGGCTGACGTCCAGGGATGCCAGACGTCTTCGTTCGAAGACCCAAAAACAACTACCATTGGCCGCCTCAATGCGGCTGCGATATGGGCTGGTCCACTGTCATTTCCGACAAAAAGCGATGCACCAGCAATCAAGGCCATGGTTTCTGAAAGTGAAAAGTGGTCAATAACCAGCGTTTCATCTTGATACACCAGACTACGTTGAATCGCCTGTGCGACCCCAGCCTCCGCTTTCGCCACACAAATAATCGGCTTCAATCCCAATCCTTTGACATATTCAATCACCTTTGCAAACCGCTCTGGCGCCCATTGTTTGGTTGTAAAGGCGGCTGCGGGGTGAAAAACCGCATAGTGCGACGCAATACCTCTATCAGTCAGAAAAGCGGCGACCGTTTTCAAACATTGAGCGTCACAGTTCAGTGAAAGGACCGGAGGTTGATGAATGGGAATCCCAAGATACTTGACCCAGGCAAGTTGTTGCTCAACACAGTGAATCGTTTTTTTCTGCCAGACTTCCTGTGGCGGAGGAATGAGTGTGGTTAAGAGGAATTTTGTATTGGGTAGAGCAAACCCAATCCGGTGCGGCGTTCCTGAAAGCCAGCAGATCCAGGCGGCGGTCGTTCCTCCGTGCAGGTTGACTGCAAGATCAAAGCGTTCCCTTCTCAAATCACGAATGAGACGTCCCCGTAACGCCAAATCACGCCACTTGTTGCGAGTTCGAGGCACAGTAAACAACTGATCGACCAGTGGGTGCGCCTCAAGCACCGGTGCCGAAAGCGGTTCGCTGACAACTGAAATAGAGATTTCAGGTGACCATTGCTTCAAAACTTCCAGCACGGGAGTCATCAGCACCGTATCGCCAATTGACCTCAACCGAACCAGCAGTATGCGTCGAAGTGTATCAAGATTTATTGCCAAGGAATTGACTCTTCATAAATCAGGTGAGGAATGTCTTCCTGAATTGGATAAGCAACCTGGCACCGAGAGCATACAAATGAGGATTTATCTGGTGCCAGTTGAACCGGGGAATGGCATTTTGGGCAGGCATACCCAATGATTTCTTGCTCGGTCAGCGACATAATGATTCTGCCTTCAACTTTTTTGTCTCAGGTGACTGGTGGTTGAATTTTTTCAAAAGCGTCTATTTTGCTAATGCCCAGGCCAGGTTGTTGAGAAAACCGTAATCACTCCAGCCCCTCGCCCCCAACCCGGAGAGCCCTAAAAAGTATTACTCATACCGGAGAGCTTCAATCGGGTCAAGTCGGGCAGCTTTTATTGCCGGCCATAATCCAAAAATAACCCCAATGGCAACCGATACCACGATTCCAATGATTGGAGCTAAAGGTGGCACATAGGATGGGAGAATGTACCGGATACCAATTGCCAGTAACCACCCAATTCCTATGCCGAGCAATCCGCCAATCCCAGTCAAAGTCACCGCTTCAATCAAAAACTGCTGGATGATGTCTCGTTGACGCGCTCCAATGGCTTTGCGAATTCCAATTTCTTTCGTTCGCTCAGTCACAGAAACAAGCATAATATTCATTACCCCAATACCGCCAATGAGCAACCCAACGCTTGAAATGGCAACCATGAGCAGAAAAATACCACCTGTGATCTGCCCAAATTGCTCGACAATGTTATCTGATGTCGAGATCCCAAAATTATCTGGATCATTGTACGTCACCTTTCTTACCCGTCTGAGCACGTTTGTCATTTCATTCACAGCAGCATCGAGTTCTCCAGGTTGAGCCATCCCCATCACAAAATGATCGTCCAGATGCGGATACATTTTGTGGCAAGTTTCATAAGGAATGTAAACCGCTTTGTTTTCATTGTTTGCGTCATCTTCTCCGACCAGGAAATGATCGCGCTTTGCCAGTACGCCAATCACTTTGAATGGATAATTATCAATCAACACCTCACGGTTTAATGCGGCAGTTGTTGGAAAGAGAGTTTCTGCAACGTCCAACCCAATGACACAAACCCGGTCACATCGGGTGTTTTCTTCTTCGGTAAAAAACCGACCTTCACTGAGATTGACGACTCCCATCCGCTCATAGGCCGGCCACGTCCCCTGTAAGGTACTGTTGCGCATTTCATGATCCTGATACCGAATTGGAATTCGGCGCTCCAATCGGCCTCCCTCATTTGAAAAATCAATTGGAGAGAGAAAAAGCGCGACTTCCCTGACCGAAGGGCATCCTTCGCGAATAGCGACAGCTTCCTTTTTGGTTATCGGCTTACGGGTACGTTCTTCAAGTGTTGGGCGAAAGTTAAACCCTGGGTTGAACTTATACACATAAAT
>DAOQNB010000411.1:0-1395 GCA_035335845.1 Acidobacteriota bacterium
TGCTGGGTCCACTCAACCGAAAAAAGGCAAGAACTGTTTCTCAATACAGCTCTTGCCTTTTTCTTTTCCAGATCAATTATCTTGACTTTCACCAGGACAGTGCGGTTTAGTGCAACGTATCTTCCAGGCGCTGAATCAACGGTGTGGCGGCACAGTTCCCGAAAAATCATTTCACTCATCAGCAATCCTACCAAATTTATGAATCGCACTCGATTTTTTGCCCAGACCATGGTTGGGGTGTTTGTGTTGACTTTCCTGTGGGTCAGTCTGACAACCGCCCAATCCTACTCGTATCCACTGTACCAGGGGCGCACGGCTGTCGAATGGGGGTCCCTGCTGACTGATGCCAGCCCGAGTATCCGGGCAACGGCGGCAGACTCGCTCCGACGGATGGGGATCAATGCTCGTCCGGCACTGACTCACCTGACCAGAGCGCTCGCTGATACCAATGACGATGTGATCGAAAATGCCGCCTGGGCCCTGGGGTTTATTGGAAAGGAAGCTGAGTCAGCAATTCCTCATCTGAAAAATATAATTGGCGCTTCGCATCCAGCCAAAGTTCAAACGGCTGCCATTGCTGCAATTGGTTTGATTGGGGTCTCTGATTCAGACACGGTCAGTGTTTTGACCCGAGCCCTGCACCATGAATCGAGTCAGGTTTGTAGCACCGCAGCCCTGGCGCTTGGGGCCCTTGGCCAGTCAGCTTCACCGGCCATTCCAGACCTGATTGAACTCACCCAGGATGCAGATCCAACCGTTTGTCACAGCGCCGTCATTGCCCTCGGGCGAATCGGATACCCGGCAGAAGCAGCCCTGCCTGCCCTGCGGGACCTGACCTCAAATCCAAATAAGCAAATCCGACGGGATGCTGAAATGGCAGTCACCCGCATTGAACAGGAACTGACCCGTCAAGGCCGGACCCCAACGAGTTCAACCACCATCGCCCAATCCAGACCAGTCCCGAAACCAGCCGCCCCCGTCACAGCTCCTGTCAAACCAAGTAAAGCCAGTGCGGTACTTGACGAAGACTATCGCCCAACCCGACCAAAGGAAGATTCGCTACGCACCAGCAACACTGACACCTCAAGTTCTGAGTCACCTTCCGTTACCATCATCCGGCCAGTTCGCATCCTTTCAAGTGACAAACCACGCTATACCGAGCTTGCTGCTCGCCATAAAGTGGCCGGGGATATTGTTTTGAATGTCGAGTTTAAAGCCGATGGCACCATTGGCGATATCGAAGTTGTCAAAGGGCTGGGGTTTGGCCTCGATGACAGCGCCATCCAAACGGCCAAACGACTCAGATTCCAGCCGGCTGAACGCAATGGCCAGCGCGTTGACAGTATCAGCAAAGTCCAATACTCGTTTGTTCAGATCAATTGATCCCGGTTCCGA
>DAOQNB010000411.1:1495-5926 GCA_035335845.1 Acidobacteriota bacterium
CAGTATCAGCAAAGTCCAATACTCGTTTGTTCAGATCAATTGATCCCGGTTCCGAGGTTCCTGGAACCGATCCTTCTGCCTCAATTCAGCTACGCTACATTACCCTGTCACTCTATCACCGATGATGAATCGAATTGAGATCTATCGTGGCGACATCACCAGGCTGGCGGTGGATGCAATTGTAAACGCAGCCAACAGCTCCCTGCTGGGTGGAGGTGGCGTGGATGGTGCAATTCATCGGGCCGCAGGTCCAGAACTGGTTTTTGAGTGCCGGTTGCTCGGTGGGTGCCCAACCGGACAGGCCAGACTCACCAAAGGCTATCGGCTCCCGGCAAAATTTATCATTCACACGGTTGGCCCAGTCTGGAATGGCGGGCAGCAGGGTGAACCAGAATTGTTAGCCCAATGTTATCGAAACAGCCTGTCACTGGCAGCAACTCACACGATAGAGACACTGGCCTTCCCGGCAATCAGTTGTGGAATTTATGGGTATCCGATCAAACAGGCGACAGCCATTGCAGTGGCTGAGACCTGTCAGTTTCTCACGACTCACTCATATCCAACGAAAGTGATTTTTGTCTGTTTTGAATTACCAGTTTGCCAGGCGTACCAGGATGCCCTTCAACCGTTCACCAATTCATAGCCTGATCTGTCACCTCTGGTGCCCTCTGATTTTTACAATTCCCACCCGCCCCAGATTCCAAGACGCGCTGCGTAATCACATAAGTTGATATAAACTTAGAACAATATTTACCAGTGCGGCCAAACCCTAGAAAAATCAATTTGATACGGGTCATTCTTTCCTGGCTAACTCATTTCATTTCCTGCGTCAAAAAATTCAAATGATCCGATGTTACAGCCATCTCGCTGCACAAAGTTGACTTGACGGTATCCGTAACATTTAGGTAACGTAACCCAACATTTGCTCTTGCTTTAGACGTTCTTCCATTGCCCTCAAATTCCCTTCAACTTCAGGCAAATTCTAAGCACCCGGTCGTCACTAGCCAGCGACTGTTGGTGGCAGGAACGAATCTTAGCCAGAATGTTTTGGTGTAATGAGGATTCCTACGTTGGAAGAATGTTTCACGAAAGATCAAGTCCAAATCTTGTTGCCAGCCCTTCCCCCTCTACCAACACCTCGGCTGGTAACCAGAGCGCTTGTGTTCTGACGCGGAAGTGCCCCTTCTTACACTGCGTCATTCAACCAACCCCCCCTGTTGGGACTGCCCCATTGAAATTTCAAGAACGTCAAGCATCCACTTTGGTATGTGTAATACCAACTCACGTGTGAGGAGATTTGGAAATGACAAATCAACCTAGTCTTTCCCGGACAGCACTCGCGTGGGTCCGCAGAATGTCAGTGGCATTCTGTGTGCCTGCGATGCTTCTGTTTTGTTTGACAACGGCCTTTGCCCAAACTGACACCGCCCGTTTGCAAGGAACGGTCGCTGACCAGAATGGTGGCGTGTTGTCAGGCGCAACCGTCACGGTGACCAATTAGGACAAACCGTGAAGTTTCAGTTCAATCCAGCGAAAGCGGCGACTATATCATTCCGGCCCTGGCGCCTGGCCGCTATAAAGTCGAAGTCAAATTGACCGATTTTAAAACGCTTAATCAAGAAATCACGCTTGAAATCTCACAGGTTGCCGGCGTGAACTTTACCCTCGAACCAGGTGGAGTGAGCGACGTGGTGATTGTTTCGTCCGATGCTCCACTGGTTGAAACCGGAAACTCCGCTGTCGGCGAAGTCATTCAGGGCCGTCAGGTCACGGAATTACCGCTCAATGGTCGGAACTTTACCCAACTGGCAACCCTCGTCCCCGGTGTCAACCGTGGGATTCCAGATGGTGCGGCCTCCGGGGCTGGGAACCAGGCCGAGACCTTCCGGAATGGAAATACTGGCGGCGCGGCGCTGTCAGTCAATGGTCTTCGCGAGCAAGCCAACAACTTCACCCTTGATGGAACTGACAACAACGAATCACTGGTCAATACCATCATCTTCTTCCCGCCGGCAGAAGCCGTGCAGGAATTTCGTGTGCAGACCAGTGTGGCGCCGGCTGAATTCGGACGTGCCGGCGGTGCAATTGTGGGTGCCACCATTAAGTCTGGTACCAACGAGCTGCACGGCAGTGTGTTTGAGTTCCTGCGCAACGATAACCTGGATGCGCGCCCAACCTTTGCTCAGCAAAAGGCTGAATTTAAGCGCAACCAGTTTGGGTTCACCATTGGTGGTCCGGTGATCAAAGATAAATTGTTTGTCTTTGGTGACTATCAGGGCTTGCGCCAGTCGCTGCCACTCAATGTGGATTTTGCTTCGGTGCCAACTGCAGCTATGCGCAATGGTGATTTCTCACAATTGCTCAATCCAGCTTCCTCTGGTCTTCCAAGCGCGATCATCATCCGTGATCCGCTGACTGGAAATCCGTTTCCAGGGAATGTCATTCCTTCGACCCGGATCAACCGGGTGGGCCAAAACTACCTGAACGCCTTCCCAGCTCCAAATAATGGTTCGCAGGTCCAGGGCAACTACATTGCCCAGCGAGTTCAGAGCCAGAACGACGACAACTTCGACGTTCGCATGGACTGGTTTCTCAGCGAGAAGGATCAGTTGTTTGGTCGGTTCAGCTTTGGCGAAACTGATTCCATCACCACTTCCCGCCTGCCAGCTTTGCCAGCCGGATTTGGGTCTGGAACACAGTTTAACAATGCCCGTGGCTTCACTCTGGGTGAAACCCACACTTTTTCGCCAAACCTGATCAATGAATTTCGGTTTGGATTCATTCGTGTCTTTTATGGCTATCAGCCTCCGTTCAGTGATCAGACCGTATCAGCCGACCTCGGCATTCCAAACGCCAACACCAGCCCGTTGCTGGGTGGGGGCGCACTGATTGGCGGATTCAATGGTCAGATTGA
Organism: Acidobacteriota bacterium; assembly: GCA_035335845.1. Classification (GTDB taxonomy): domain Bacteria; phylum Acidobacteriota; class Blastocatellia; order Chloracidobacteriales; family Chloracidobacteriaceae; genus JACQXX01. The sequence continues at coordinate 4,410 of DAOQNB010000411.1, forward strand.
GTACACTGGTGATTTCGGTCCATTCCTCGTACCCCAAAATACCTTCCAGTTTACTGACACCATGACCTATATCCGAGGCAACCACAACGTGCGCTTCGGGTTTAATATCATTCGGCGTCAGGTCAACTTGTTCCGACCCAACCGTGGAAAAGGCTTCTTCTTCATCGGTCCAGGCACGGGCAACACGACGGGTTATGAAGTTTCCGAACTGCTGGCCGGGTTCATTGACAACTATACCATCGGAACACCGTTTGGAACGGTTGGTACGCGGAACTGGGAAACTGGCTACTTTATCCAGGACGACTGGCGGGTCAACCGCAAGCTGACGGTCAACGCCGGGTTGCGCTATGACCTGTATACCTTCCCGGTCGAAGTGGCTGATCGTCAGGCCAACTTTGACCTGGCAACCGGACGGTTGCTGGTCGCCGGTGACAACGGCAATTCGCGGAGTCTGATTCCAACCGACAAAAACAACTTTGCGCCCCGCCTGGGCTTTGCCTACGACTTTGCCGGTGACGGCAAAACCGTCCTGCGTGGCGGCTATGGGTTGTTTTATTTCCTGGATCGCGGCGGGATTGATAACCAGCTCGCTCAAAACCCACCGTTCTCTGGGTTTGCCCAGTTTAACTTTAATGATGGGGTTCGCATCACGCTGGGTGGACGTGGACCAAACGGCAATGGCCGCACCGGGTCACTTGATTCCCGCAATGCCACCGGGCCACTCCCGTTGGGCAACTTCACCAATCTGGATCTCAACAATCCAAGTGGTGTGACGGTATTTGCGCAACTTGATACCAACGTCAATTCCTACGTTCAACAGTGGAGCATGCAGGTTCAGCGCCAGTTGAATTCTGAAACAGCACTGAGCATCGGGTATGTTGGAACTCAAGGCAAGAAACTGGTCAGCTACTACAATCTGAACCGCAACTTCTTTAACGCTCCAGGTGGTGCACGTCCGTTCCCACGCCTGGGGGATGTCAACGTCGCCGAATCACGCGGAAATTCAATTTACCACTCGCTGCAAGTGCAATTGGAACGCCGTCTGACCAAAGGCTGGCAGTACCTGATGTCTTATACCTGGGGTCATGCCATTGATGATTCCCGGAGCGGATTTTCCGCCAGCAACCAGCCGCAAGATGTTCGCAACTTCCGGCTTGAACGCGGTAGCGCGGATGTGGATTCACGGCATCGGTTTGTCTTCAGTTCACTGTATGAACTGCCATTCGGTCGTGGCCGCCAGTTTGGCGCCAACATGAACCGGGTTGCTGATTTGTTCGTCGGTGGCTGGCAGGTGAACGGGATTTTGACGCTGCAAAGCGGATTCCCATTTGACCTCAACACCAACGGCAACCCAGGTCAGGTCCGCCCTGATCTCGTGGGAAGCCCAAGTGTAAACTCCGATACCCCAGATCGTTACCTGGTTCGTGGGGAGTTCCGCGAAGTTGAAAAGAATGGTGACGGCGTGTTCCTGCGTCCGGGTGGCGCTGGCCGTAACTTCCTGGTTGGTCCAGGGACCA
>DAOQNB010000412.1:0-5900 GCA_035335845.1 Acidobacteriota bacterium
CTGGCCACGACTTTGCGGCTGAGAACCAGAAAGAAGGCAAATGAAGCACAGTTCAGAAAGGTTAAAGCATCGCCAAATTGTTGTTGTGACTCGAATTGAAACCGATGAATCCCCAGCAGCCAGCACACACCACTCAGAGAAAGCACAACTCCCAGGATTTTCAACATCCGCAAGGATTCTTCCCGGCGAAGCACCGCAAAGATCAGGGTCATCACTGGAATGGTCGTTCCGATGATCGCCGAATGAGTCGGCGTCGTGCGGGCAAGTCCTTCGACAAACAAGATTTGATTGATGACAATGCCAAAAAGCGCAAACCCAACAAACCACCGGAGGTCTTCGCGTGCTGGATACCGCCGAACAAACAGCGAATGAATCAGCAACAGCACTACCGCCGCCGATGTGACCCGAATGCCCGCCCACGCCTGCGGAGGGATTTCCGAGAGGACGACTTTCGAAGCGTAATAATTGATCCCAAAAAAGAGCTGCACCGCCAGCAGCGCGGCATACACGCCGGTCATCTGGCCCGTTGAAAGGTGGTCGGCGCCACGGTTTGACTGACTCACAAGATTTAGTTCCTTCTGGATGAAGCGAAAAAGATGATTGACAGGTGATCAATAGTACAGTAGAAACCCAGTTCAATCACTGACTGTTCCCAAAAAGTCACATCATCTGCACCCGTAGCTCAATGGATAGAGCATCAGACTTCGGATCTGAGGGTTGGGAGTTCGAGTCTCTCCGGGTGCGCCAATCAAATCAAAAGCCCAGCTTTCCGGCTGGGCTTTTGATTTTTAAGACACTGCCTTATATCTTTGAAAGTAGTTTAATGCTCGTGTTTTAAGATAAAACATGGCCTGGGAATTCAATTTCAGGGGTATCCATTTGCCGTCGATAAGCGGAAACCTCCTCCAAAAAATCATCGAAAGTTGGGTCATCAGCAAATATCCCCATGTATTTCAACCAGGGGTTGGGCAAAGATGGGTCACTTTTAGAAGCAACTTCAACCACAATGAGTTCCCCCTGGGAAAGTTGTGCTTCAATCGCCGATTTGACTTTGGCAATGGCTTCCTCACGAGTTTGTCCTTCTGCGACACAGTTGGGAAATCCAACGACTGAAGCCACAAATTGATGATTCGAATGACTTTGCACAAAAACTGGATATTGCATAATGTAACCTCTTGACTCATTTTTACTGATAACAATCAACTGTTCACCTGGGTTGTACTCTGTCAAGCAGTAATTCTCAAGTCTGAGGAATTTCCTTGCATGAAAACTATTCCAAAATTGACCGAAGCCACCATTCGTGACCGCATTGACAGCCGGAGTTTTGAACGCGGGCAACAATACTTTCGTGAAAATGCCATCTTCAACACTCGCAAACAGGGCCTGACCTTAAAAGGCGAGTCGGAAGGTTCATCCGGTGGGCCATATAACCTTGAGGTCACATTCGATGCCAAAACCATCACGAATGCCGGCTGTAGCTGTCCGGTTGGGACTGGAGGGCATTGCAAACACGTAGCCGCTTTGCTTCTGACGTGGCTGGCCAAACCGAATGAATTTCTTGAGATTGAGGAACTTGACACCACGCTCAACCGGATGACCAAAGACGAGTTGATCGCGCTGGTCAAAACCTTTTTAAGCCACGCGCCAGACCTTGAATCATTGGTGGAAACGCCGGTTCAAACAGCATCTACTCAAAAGGGCGCTCCGATCAGCCCTGACGTGTATCGTCGAAAAGCAGCCGGGGCGATGAAGCATTCCAGCAGGGGCGGCGGTTGGTATGACGATGATGAATCTGATTACTCCGAAAACCTGGCACCAATCCTGGCGGCTGGAACCCGGTTTCTCAATCAGAAAGATTACCTCAATGCCCTTTCCGTGTATGAAGGAGTCATGGACGAAAGCATTGACCATTATGAAGAGTACGAAGATGAGTCCGGGAGTCTCGGTGATAGTATTGACGATTGTATTGAAGGTCTCGCGGCCTGCCTCAAAGGTCTTGAAAACGATTCAAAGGCTCGAAAACACATTCTGCAGCTTTTATTTACTGCCCATCTGGCCGATCTTAATCAGGGCGGAGTCGGCTTTAGCGACAATGCACCACCTGTGATTTTGGAGCAGACGACCGCCGATGAAAAACGATTTGTCGCCGATCTGGTCCGCGAAAAAATTGGCGCGGGCGCCCAAAGCTGGAAAAACCAGGCATTGGGCAGACTGTTGCTCAACCTGGAAGCCGAGACGTTGGATGACGAGACCTACCTGACCATCTGCCGCGAAACCGGGCAATTGAAGAATCTGATCACCCGATTGCTCAAGCTCAACCGTTTGAAAGACGCCGTCCAGACAGCCGCTGCCTCAAGTGATAACGAATTGCCTGTACTTGTCACTCTTTTTATCGAACACCAGCACCCGCAACTTGCCGACCAACTGATGGAGGAGCGTGCGGCAAAAACCAACAGCTTCAATATCCTGGAATGGGTCAGGAATCGGTACCTGGAGTTGAACAAGTTGCCCGAAGCCCTGGAAATCGCCCAACGGATTTTTCAAAACACTCCGTATATGCAGCACTTTAAGCCGGTGCATCAAATCGCTCACAAGCTTGGTACCTGGCCGGCAGTCCGCTCAAAATGGATTGACTGGGCCAAGAGCAAGAAAGAGTTTTCCCTGCTCATTGAAATCTACCTCGACGATGAGGATGTTGAAAACGCCCTCGCAACCCTCAAACTTCGCCAGCAGAAACCTGAATCAACCAGCTATGGACGCGTTTTTTATGGCGATAGCCTGGCCGTCTCAGTCGCCAAGGCAGCGGAAGCAACTCATCCCCGCAAATCAATCGCCATCTACAAAACACAGGCGGAAGGGTTTATCACCATCCGTGACCGCAAAAACTATGCAGTCGCCGCCAGCTATCTGAAGCGGGTCCGGGATCTCTATCTCGAACTGAAAGCCAAGAAGGAGTGGGATATCTATATCACCAACCTCAAGGAGAAAAACCGCAGCCTCCGGGCACTCAAAGACGAACTGGCATCCATTGGTTTATAGGCAGTGCTGGACAATTCAATCGAATATCTTTTGAGTTGATTGGCTGTAATTTCATGATCAGCCAGACAACGGACTGCCTGATTTTTCTGAACTATTTTCCCCACCAATCTTGCAAAATTGATTCAAACCGGTTATTTGATTTCCGGCTTGACATTTTATTGTCTTGAGTCGTCTTCCCACTTTGGGAATAGAGAGTTAGAGTTTTGCCTTCAACTCCTTGTCCTTCATTTATTTGGTCCCTTTCTTGAAGATTTCAGTACTTAACCTATGGCTACCATGCAAATCACTGACTATCACGCCAAGTATTTTGCTCACGAATTAACGAAACGTTGCTCTTCTGAGAGTGTTGAAAAACTGGCTGGGGTTTTGGTGGATGCTCAGGTGGATCTCAACCCGCATCAGGTGGAAGCGGCACTGTTTGCCTTTCGGTCGCCGTTATCAAAGGGCGCACTCCTGGCTGATGAGGTAGGTCTTGGAAAAACCATCGAAGCGGGCCTGGTGATCTCCCAAAAGTGGGCTGAACGAAAGCGGCGGATTTTGATCATCACACCGTCAAATCTTCGCAAACAATGGCATCAGGAGTTGCAGGAAAAGTTTTTTCTACCGTGTCGAATCCTGGAAACCAAATCCTACAAAGATCTTGTCAAACAAGGTGAAACCCGTCCTATCGACACCAGAAACTTTCTCACAATCTGTTCTTATCAGTTTGCACGCACAAAGGCAGATGAGATTCAGGAAACTCGATGGGATTTGGTGGTGATTGACGAAGCTCACCGTCTACGGAATGTCTACAAACCATCCAACATCATCGCCAACACATTAAAACGGGCTTTAAAAAACTCATCCAAGCTACTCCTGACGGCAACTCCATTGCAAAACTCATTGCTTGAGCTGTATGGCCTGGTCAGTTTTATTGATGAACACACCTTTGGTGATCTCAAGAGCTTTCGTGACCAGTTTGCCAACTTAAATGACCAAAGAGTTTTTGAAACCCTCAAATCCCGCCTCAAGCCTGTTTGTCATCGCACCCTTCGAAGACAGGTTACAGCGTATGTTCCTTATACAAGGCGACATTCCATCGTCCAAACGTTCACCCCACAGGAAAGTGAAGATCAGTTGTACCACCTGGTTTCAGAATATCTGCAGCGCGAAAACCTGCAGGCATTACCACGGAGCCAAAGATCGCTGATGACCCTGGTGTTACGCAAACTTCTGGCATCATCCACGTTTGCGATTGCCCACACGCTTGGAGCACTCAGCCGCCGGTTACAAACGCGGACCAAGCACCAACCTCAGCTCAGGTCACTTGAGGAAGAATTGATTGATGACTATGAAGCCCTTGATGAAACGGTTGATGAGTGGACAGAGGAAATAACTGATGGAGAACCACTTACCGATGACAATCAGGTGGCAATTGAACGTGAAATTGCCGATCTTGAATCTTTTCGTCAGCTCGCGGTTTCGATTACCCACAACTCAAAGGGTGACGCCTTGCTCACAGCCCTTGACCGGGCGTTTGCCGATGCTGAGCGTCTCAATGCCGCCCGAAAAGCAATTATTTTCACTGAATCCCGGCAAACTCAGGAGTATTTACTTCGGCTTTTGTCCCAGAGCCGGTTTTCTGAAGGGATTGTCCTTTTCAATGGGTCAAATAGTGACGAAAAATCGAAGCAGATTTATCAGGATTGGCTCAAGCGCCACACGGGAACTGACCAAATCACTGGATCTAAAACGGCTGATATGCGCTCAGCATTGGTGGATTATTTTCGTGAAGAAGGCCAAATTATGATTGCCACTGAGGCTGGATCTGAAGGGATTAACCTGCAATTCTGCTCACTGGTGGTCAATTACGACTTACCCTGGAATCCACAACGCATTGAACAACGCATCGGTCGTTGCCACCGCTATGGTCAGAAACATGATGTGGTTGTGGTCAACTTCCTCAACCAAAACAATGAAGCTGACCAGCGAGTTTTTGAACTCCTCTCTGAAAAATTTTCACTCTTTGACGGTGTTTTTGGCTCCAGTGATGAAGTTTTGGGTGCTGTCGAATCTGGCGTTGACTTTGAAAAACGGATTGCCGATATCTATCAGCGATGCCGGACTCCCGAGGAAATCAAAGCCTCATTCGATGAACTTCAATTGGAGTTAAGTAGCCAGATCAATGCGGCCATGACTCGCACTCGACAGCAACTATTGGAAAATTTCGATACCGAGGTTCATGAAAAACTTCGGGTTAATCTTGGTGACAGCAACCATTACTTGAACCGCTATGAGCAGTTGCTCATGGAGTTGACCAAACATGAGTTGGGGACGCACGCCAGTTTTCGGGATACAACCGATGCCTCGTCTTTTGAACTCCGCTCGGCTCCATTTGAACAAACTGACACGCAGATCCCACTTGGTCTCTATGAATTACCTCGCCGCTCCAGAGAAGCACATATCTACCGCTTGAGCCACCCCCTGGCTGAACAAATCCTGGATCGAGCCAAGTCACGTTCTCTTCCACTGGCAGAACTTGTTTTTGACTACACGAGCCACCATCTGACAACCGAAGTATTGAAACCCTACATTGGGCAGTCTGGAGAACTGGTGATGGAACTCCTCACAATTGAGTCTTTGAACCAATCAGAAGACCGGATCCTGGTGGCGGCGGTCACTGATGACGGACAAATTCTGGAGGAAGAACCAGCCCAAAAACTGTTTTTATATCCAGCTCAGACAGTTCCGCTCCAGAGTATTCCTCCTGCCAATCTATTGGTTCAACAAAAGATCAAAGAACTCAAAAGTAAATTTCAACAAGAAGTCAGCCATCGAAACTTGAGCTACTTTGAAGCTGAAAATGAAAAACTGGAAAGCTG
>DAOQNB010000413.1:0-5867 GCA_035335845.1 Acidobacteriota bacterium
GGGTGAGACATCGAACGATTTCGCGTGAAGCCAAAGGCTTCGGCCAGGCTCAGGATCTGGCCGACAACTGACACCAGCGATTGTCCGGCCCCTTCCGTTCCGGAACCAATTGAAACGGAACGCAATTCGTCCGGCTTGGGCAGGTGCTCCAGCATTTCGGGCAGCGTGTGGATCAATTCGCGGTGCAAAAAGGCATCCGAGAGGTTGTTCTCGATGTCCTGTTCAGCCGATTTCAGGTCCAGTTCGTGCTGGGCCTGTTTGTTTTTGGCTTCGTTTTGGGCGGCTTGCTGCGCCAGGGCGTTGTGAAACTCGGTATCCCGGCGGGTCAACATTTCAGTGAGCTTCAGGCGTTCACGGGCAAATTCCTGCTCCAGTCGTTCCTGTTCGAGTTTGGCGTTGGCTTTGGCCAGAGCGATTGAATTCTCAATCGTGGCTTCTTCAAGTTCGCGTTTGGATTTTTGCTCCTGCTTGAGCGTGATGTTGCGTTCCAGGAGCGTCGCCCGGGTGACTTCCTGTTCTTTCTGGTGGCGGCGGGCTTTTTCGGCCTGTTCGCGGTCAAAGACTTCAGCTTCTTTGGCGGCTCGAATCCGCGCCAGTTCGCTCTTGCTCTCCATTTCGGTCACAGAGCGCGTTTGCTCGTGTTTGAGTTCTTCGGCCTTGATTACGGATTCGGCTTCGAGTTTGGCCAGGTTGGCAATCCGGGCACGGTCGGCACGAAACGGTTCCTGAAGGTTTTCCCACAAACGCGTTGAACTCACCACGGCTTCTTTGATTTGAACCGTGACAATCCGCAAGCCCAATCCTTTATCGCTATCCCCTTCCCCTTCAGCCACTTGCCGAAGTCTGGCCGTCAGTTCCTGAATAATCGGCTGTTTATCGGAGAGCACATCGTCAATGCTCATGGTGGCGACTTTGTCTTTGATGGCCGCTTCAGCCTGTTCGCGCAACTGGACGTTGACAATCCGCATGGGGTCAACCAGATCGGAAAAATCCAGCTTTTTGTAAGCCGTGGCAAAGTCGCCAATAATCCACTGGACATAGCCCTGGACCAGCAACCCTTGTAATTCCCGACAGATACAGTTGGCGTTGATCAAAATCGTCTGCATCGCCGACGGAACAACCAGATATGAATCAGAATAAGGGTTGAACCCAAAGGAAATGCCCAACCCGATGTGCAACGGATCGGAGTGGCCCCGGCGAGTATGCACCACATAGGCATTGGGCGGCACAATCACCGTCTTCCAGCGCCAAAACCCGACGACGCGGACATCCAGCGCGGGTGCCAGTACCGGCGATGATTGCACAAAAGCCATCTCAAAATCAGCCGGCGGGCCAGCCATTGCCTGCGGGGCAAGTGGTGCCGCCATGGCCGCTCGATTGGGAACAGCCATTTCCTGTTGACGTCCACGTTTGGCGCGTAAATCCACTTCGACTTGCTGCTGTTCGGCTTTGACCTGCTCCAGATATGTGTTTTTCATTTCCTTTTCCCCCATAACAAGCTCCTGTCAAAAAAACCTGCCTATCCAAACCAGTATCACCTGAAACCGGAACTCTGAACACGGTAAATCAGTCAAGGACACCCTCTGAATTCATATTCTGAAGAGATCTGGTCAGAATGCAATTTGTTTCTTTCATTCACCAGATGATAGATTCGGCCTGTGATATTTCTTCTGCATTCTTTTACCGACAATGAACTGATTTGCCTTATGATTCAACTTTCACCATTACCACTCAGCTTTCCAACCTACTTTGACTTCGCACAAGCCATTTACAACACCGGAATTCTGTCTGACCCCTGGATTGATGGCCGTGAACGCTTTTCATTACAAGGAGTTATTCTATCTCAGAACCAGGCTGATGCCCTCGAAGAAGCTGCCGAACGGGTGGCGTATCTGCATCAGGAACTGGTTGAAATCCTGCTCAATCACCCCACCTTGATGAGTGATTTCTATGAACTCACCCCATTTCAGCAGGCGATGTGGGAATCATCCGGCGGCCTCTGGCACGGGATTGCCCGCGCCGATTTGTTTGTGCTCCCCGACGGGCACATCCAATGCTGTGAACTCAACAGCGATACCCCGTCTGGCGAACCCGAAGCCGTATTGCTCAATCAGCTTTTGCACGCAGCCCACGGTGCAGTGATTGATCCGAATGCCCGGCTTGAAGCCAGCTTCCTGCGAATGTTGCGTGAAAGCCACGCCAAACGCACCGATCAGCCGCTTTCGTCGGTCGCGATTATTTATCCAACCGAACTCACCGAAGACCTGTCAATGATTCTGCTCTATACCCGCTGGCTTCAGGCCGCCGGAATCAACGTGGTGACTGGCTCTCCATTTAATCTGCGCCGGACCCGGCGTGGAATTGAAGTTCTGGGCCATCCCGTTGATTTGATCATCCGGCATTACAAAACCGACTGGTGGGGCGAGCGAGATCCGGTGTGGGCTGATGCGGAGGACTTCCCCGACCCGGAACCCCTGTTTGAACCACTCGGCATGCTCATTTCGGCTGAAATGGCTGGCGAAGTCACGCTGGTCAATCCGCTCGGTTCGGTCATCACCCAAAATAAACTGTCGCTGGCGTTCTTTTGGGAATACCGGTCGCTGTTTTCAGAAATGGCTCAGACGTGGATCCGGACCTACCTGCCGGAAACCCACCGGCTGAGCTATTTTTCAATTGACCGACTGCGGAAAGAACAGTCGCAGTGGGTGCTGAAAAGTGATTATGGCTGTGAAGGCGCTGAAACAATTTGCGGACCATTTGTGTCACCTGAAACCTGGCAAAGGTCGCTGGATCTGGCAATTCCCCAGCATTTTGTGGCTCAACGGTTTTTTGAGGCCCAGCCTGATGACCAGGGACGGATCCCAAACTACGGAGTGTACTTGATCGGAGGCAGTGCAAGTGGGTATTTTACAAGGCTCTCATCGCAAAGCACTGAATACTCAGCGTTGACAGTGCCAACGTTTCTTTCCCCAGAGGAGTAATGTCAATCGTGTCAGACGAAAATCAATCTTCATCCGGACCTGGAGCATTTGGTCGTGTATTTCGCCGCCGCCAGCAACTTCCGGACGGTCAATCACAAGGCTGGTGGTCCACCTCACGTCGAAAATTCATTATTGGCGGCAGCGTTGCCGCTCTCGGGCTGGCAGGCGTTGGAACGTACTGGCTGCTTCGCGATGACACCAGTGAAATTGATGACGATTCCCTGGCCCTGCAGCAAAAACATGGCTGGAATCTGGGATCAGAAGATAAACCATTGACCCTGACAGGTATTCAGCCCCAGGACTCGCTCAAAACCGAAGAGTGGAAGCACTATCTTGACTTCAATGCCATGCTGGGCGCCTTCCAACCAGCGGCACCGGCCTGGGCGCCATTTTTTGTGCCAACGCTGATCCAATCGCTCAAATTTGACACGCTCCGGGGGCAGTTGCACCCGATTTCAACACCCGATATGGAAGAAAGCTATCAGCGTGGTCAAACCATCGGGAAAGATTTCCTCGCCAATGCCCAAAACCGAAATGAAACGGCCCTGATTGCTGACCTGCCGGGACGGGATGCGGTGGCATTTGGTGCCGGACTGGCTGACAAAGCCCGGCTGGTAACGACCTTTGACAATTTTCCGCACCCACTTGGCGTGACCCCTTCGCACGAAACGCTTGGCGCCATGCTCTATTACGCCAAAGAGATCCAGACCAAACAGGCGGCACTGCCGGCAGATGCACCAGTGGTGTTTCTGCTCGATTCAAATCGGTTGGCCTCTTACAAAGACGCCGATACCCAGTTTGACAATCGCTATCTGGCCAAAGTCCCGTCAGCCCAAAAGTTAAAGGAAAACGGCATCAAATCGCTGGTCTACCTCACGCCAGATCGAACCCGAACCACCGAACTTGATGACCTGAACGAAGAGTTTGTGGACTTTAAAGACAACGGGCTGACGGTTGCCATGCTGCCGCTGTCTGATTTCACCCCACTTGACGAACAGGTGGTCAAACAACTGCCGGATGGGTCAAAACAAACCGTGACAGAACGGCATTACTACTATGGCGGCGCGCCGACCAGCCACGGCTTCTTTTTCCTGGCGTACCCATTGTATGTCCCAACACCGGCCTACGCGCGGACGTTGCCACGAGCGACACCGAGCCTTCGCCCACCGGTCACCCCGCCGACATATGCCCCCGTCCGGCGGCCCACGATGTTTGCCGGTTCACGGCTTGGGTCAAACTATGGGGTTGGGAGAGCCAAACCAAGCGGCTTTGGCCGGACCACCGTTCGCGTCAACCCATCGGGTGGACTGGCTGGCACCAGGGCTGGACGCTCAGGATATTATTCGCCCAACCGGTCTGGCTCGTTTGGCCGGGGTGGGTATTCGGGAAGCTGAGAATTTGAACTGAAAACTCGCGGGTACTTGGGCAAAATCCGTCGTGCGGAACCTGTGGTCGGTCCTCAGATAAGGAATCAAACTTTGTATGGGTAAGCACGCCCCCTTGACCAGACTATGTCTATCTTCCATTACCTGACCATTGGATATTTTGATCCCAAACGGATTTACCCCTGGGGCAAACTTGAAATATCCAGAATGCTGGATGAATCAGACCTTCGAAAGCTGCGTCAAGCCTGTCCGCCTGGGTTGGATTTTAAAAAGCGTTTGAATAAGTTTTTGCAGCCAGATGGCACGCTCTTCTTCGATTGGATGCCATCCAGGATTCAGAACCAGGTTGAAATTCTGGCTGAGATTGCCCATACAAAACTTGGAATGTCAGCCGCAGATGTTCGCCATGGCAGGGTGGTGTACCCGGTTTCATTTCGCCTGCAGGCTGATGGAACATTTCATCATCTGGCTCAAAACCTCACACTGGAACCAAGAGAACATTGGATGTATGTGCTGAGATGCCTGGTGGCGTTAACAGGCAATAAGAAGGACCGGTACCTGGTTGTGTGCCAGGCAATCAAAGCATTGGACCTGCTCCCAGATGAACAACTCATTGTTGATGAACTTCACCAGAAATTCAGGGCATCTGGCGGGTGACATTTGATGAATTTGCTCTTTTCAGGTTCTATAGCCTTTCAGATAAATATTTCCTCGGTTCATAGGTTGTGGAACCTCAGAAATTATTGAAAGATTTGGATTTATTTTCTGTGTGTTCCGTGCATTCCGTGGTTTCTTATTCTGAAAATCTATATCTACAAATTGTCCCCAGGCAAAGCTCAGGGCTCAAATCTGCCCCTGGCAAATACGGCACTTCAGCCTTGCCCGCTACTTCAGACCTGCATCTTGACTCAATTTCCGGCAGGATCAGACAGAAGGCCATTTGTGATTGACGACTGAGCAGGTCATTATAGTCTCAGTGCCTGGTGGCGCAAAAAATATCAGCCTGAAACGGCTGTGACGGCAGGTCTCAGGTGAACGAAAATACCCTACCAAACCCAAAATTTCCTTTTTCCAACCTGGTTTTTCGCTTTTTTTTAACCGGGAGTTCCCTGCAACTACTTGACAGATATTCGGTTAACACATACTCTTCGGGCTTGCTTCATCCGCTCGACATAAACAAATAACCCACATTGATCTTAAATTTTTCGAAATCTTGATGGAGGAACCGTGATCAAGCTCGACATCGTCAATCGTGTTGCCGATAAAACTGGCGTCCCAAAAACCAAAGCAGAAATTGCTGTTGAAGCACTGCTCGAAACCATGAAAAAAGCCATGAAAGAAGGCGAACGCATCGAACTGCGCGGCTTTGGCGTGTTTGTCGTCAAACCCCGCAAGCGTGGCATCGGACGCAACCCGCGTACCGGTGAAGTCACCGACATTCCACCCGGCAAAACCATCCGCTTCAAACCCGGCAAAGAACTTTGCCAATAAGGGAATAAGG
>DAOQNB010000414.1:0-1880 GCA_035335845.1 Acidobacteriota bacterium
TTCATTCTCAAGGGGTTTTACGAATGAATGCCAATCTGATTGTTTTTGACGATATCTCGAAATTTTATGGCGAAGTGCTGGGGGTTAATCGGGTGAATTTGTCGATTGGCCCTGGGATTACCAGTTTTGTCGGCCCAAATGGATCGGGAAAGACCACGTTGATGAACCTGATGACGGGTCTGCTCAAGCCGACGCGAGGAAAAATCTCGGTGCTGGGCGTGGCACCGGATCATCCTGAAAAACTGTTTCGAATTTTGGGTTATTGTTCGCAGTTTGATAGCTTTCCTGCTGGCATGACCGGACGTGAGCTGATTTATTCGTTTTTGCTGGTGCATGGGTTTACCAGAACTGACGCGGCGGCCATGACCCAGGCGGCGCTTGAACAGGTTAATTTGCTCGATGCTGCCGACCGGAAAATTGAAGGATATAGCAAGGGAATGCGCCAGCGAATCCGGCTGGGCCAGGCTATTGCCCATCGTCCACGGGTGTTGATCCTGGATGAACCACTCAACGGCCTCGACCCGCTCGCCCGTGCCGAAGTCATTGCTATCTTTCGCCAGTGTGCCCGCGAGGGAATGTATCTGATCCTCTCAAGCCATATCCTGCATGAAGTGGATCTGCTCTCGGATTCGGTTGTCCTGCTCAATAATGGGTATATTGTGGCGGAAGGCGATGTGTCTGGCGTCCGAAGCGAAATTGCTGATTTTCCACTCCAGATTACAATCCGGTGCGGCGACCCGTCTCTGGTGGCAGCACAGTTGTTTGGCGCACCGCACGTGATGGAAGTCAGACTCCACGAGGATCGCGGCGGAATGATCGTCAAAACCCGCAACCCCGACCAGTTTTATGTCATGTTTAACCACCTGGTGATCGAACATAAGCTGACCGTCGAATCAATTGCCCCCTTTGATGATGACTTGCAGGCCGTGTATCAATATTTGATTCGGTAACAAACACAAACCATTTCACCATTTATCATTCATCATTCATAATTGATTTCACTGCGGAGGATTCGTGAGTAGCACACCAGTACAGGTTACCCCAATGGAACATATTGCACCGGTCGAAACAGAGCGCCCAGTCGGCAACTGGGTGCGGCAGGTTCTGGCCATTTTCCGGCTTGAAACTCAGAAATTTTTATGGGGCCGACGGGCGCTTCTGATGTATGCCCTGGCGGTGTTACCAGTATTTATTCTGGTTTTAATGGTTTCGTTTCCGTTCACATCGGCCAGGCTGGCCAGGTCGGTGGTGGCGACTGAAGTTTTTGCCTGGATGTTTGAAACCTTGATCCTGCGCATCATGGTTTTCTTCGGCTGTGCGTGGATTTTTATGAACCTCTTTCGCGGGGATGTGGTTGATCGGTGTTTGCATTATTATTTTCTGTCTCCGGTGCGACGCGAAGTTCTGGTGGTGGGGAAATACATTTCCGGCGTCGTGGCAGCCACCGGGCTGTTTGTGACGTCAACCGCCATTTCATTATTTCTGCTCTATGTCCCACGCGGATTTCATCAGGGAATGGACTATTTGCTCAATGGGCCGGGGTTAAAGCAGGCGGTGTTGTATCTCGGGATTGTGACATTTGCCTGTGTTGGCTATGGCGCGGTGTTTTTACTGGTCGGTTTGATCTTTCGAAATCCGATTTTCCCGGCCATTGCCTTCCTTGGCTGGGAAACGATTGGATTTTTATTACCACCGATCCTCAAAAAACTGAGCGTGTTACATTATCTCAAATCCTTAACGCCCGTTCCTCTTTCCGAAGGACCCTTTGCGATTGTTGCTGAGCCGACACCGGCCTGGATTTCCATTCCTGGACTTTTGATTGTGACTGCCATTACGCTGTTTTTCGCGTCGATCCTGTTACGCCGCATGGAAATCCGCTA
>DAOQNB010000414.1:1980-3788 GCA_035335845.1 Acidobacteriota bacterium
TTCTCAATTCTTCATTCTTCATTCTTCATGAGTTGTGCTATTTTCATTGCACCACTGTGCTGAACGTGTTGAACTATGCTAGTTTTGGGTAGTTCTAAAGCAGCAATTGCACCACTCTTCGCAGAAACCATCTTCGACAAGAACAAAGGGAGGGCGTGATAACCGGTTTTCGAACTGGAATATCTTCGCCGGTTTGCTATGAACAGTATCGCAGAATTTGTCGCCGCCATTGATGACAGTTCAGTTCTTCTTTCCCACTGCCTGGAGCGTCTGGCGGTTCGCAATACTCAGCTCGCCGATTCATATTTCGAACAAGTGGCGATCCATACGGATACGATAGCACTTGCTGCTGAGCGGTTTGGCCACCAACTCAAAAGCCATCCGATGCCGATTTATGACGAAATTGCCGTGGCTATGATGATTGACCTTGGCGAACTGGTGCGCGTGGCTGGCTGGCGATTAAGCGAAGTGGAAGATGATTTTTTTGCCAAGCTTCGCCAATGTCTGGGTGAAGCATCCGCCATTTTCCGTGGTTTGGCCGCCCGGGCCCAGGGATTTGAACGCGGAATCGTGCCGGCACAGGCGATTCCGACGATTAACCTGCTCCGGAAGGTGATGGAAGTTCCATCGCGTACCGAACAACTGGCGGCTCTCTCAGCCGAACCACCGCCCCGCGAAAGCTTCCCGCATGACGACCCGTTTGACCTGTTGACGATTGGGGAAGATGACATCGGTAATTTTCTGGAAGGAATTGGCGAATCACTCGACGGGTCATTTGATGCCTCGTTTCAAGGAGATGACGCCCAGACCGAGCAGGATGACGAAACCGTGCGCGAACTGTTTACCGAAATTGCCATGGTTTTTGTCCGACCAATGCGTGAGTTTGTCGCCCAGGTTCGACTTGGACGCGGCGGACGCGACTGGATTGAACCCTGCCTGGCGGCCTGCAAATCGGTCAGAAGCGCTGCCCAGGGTGTTGGGTACAATAGCCTTTCGGGTCACCTGGAAGACTTTGAATCGGTCTTGCGCAAGGCTGAAAACTCGTATGGAAACGACATTGACACGGACGCCTTGTTACGGATTGAAATTACGGATGCCTATTCCGAGCTTGAAAACTTCCTGCCCAAGGTCTTTTCAATTCCTGATGATTGGAACACGCCTGAGTCAGTGATTATTAGCTCAATCCTCAAGCAGGTTCAGGGCGTCGGTCGCCCGGCGATTCGTCGCCTGTTTTCGGCTGGAGTTTCCACCCTGTCAGCTTATGTCACTGCCAAACCCACCGATATGGCCGCCGCTGCCGGGCTGCCGCTGGCGGTTGCCGAGCGGATTGTGGAACGCTTCCGGCGGTACGCAACCGAGCCTCGTCACCGCATGACGGTCGAAGATGCCCAAAAAGCCCGGATTGAGGTAATTCAATCCATTGTGAACGAACTCCATTCAGAACAGTCCCGCTTCCTCGAAGCGGTTTCCAAAGAATGGCATGATCCCAACGAAGCACCAGCCAAGAATGAAAGCCGTCGTCGCCGTCAGGAAATGATGTGGGAAGTGACTGTCGTCCTGGCTGAAATGGGCGATACCGACCTGATTGATAAATTGATTCGACTGCCATTTGATCGCCGCATTGAACTCCTCGAAGAACGGCTGGCCGAACTAATCTGAGGGAAAAAACAGGGCTGAGAAAACCAGGGCTGAGGGCTGGGGGCTGAAGACTCGCAAGCTCGGGGCTGAATTACCCACTTTCTTCAGCCCGATATTCTTCAGCCCGAAGTTTTCAGCCCGTCGTCTTCAGCCCGATATTCTTCAGCCCG
>DAOQNB010000414.1:3888-5848 GCA_035335845.1 Acidobacteriota bacterium
CCCGATATTCTTCAGCCCCAAGCCCTGAGCCCGATGCCTTTCAGTCCTGGTTCTTCAATATTCTCCCTGGACAATAAATGGTGCCCAGTAAAACGGGGAATTCCAGGCTTTTTGGCCCATTAACTCAATTTGGGCTTTGCGGAGCGCCGCTGCCGGACGGAGTTTTTCAGTCAGCAGTCCGCGATAAAAACGCTTCATCAGTTCCGAGGTGCCCTGATCGCTCACACTCCACAGGCTGACGACAACGGATGGGGCACCGGCATACATAAACCCACGAGTCAGACCAATCAGACCTTCGCCGCGAATATTTTTTCCAAGTCCGGTTTCACAGGCCGAAAGCACAACCAGTTGGGCCGCCAGGTCAAGGTTATAGACTTCCATCATCCGCAAAAACCCTTTTTGACGGTTGCCTTTTTCATCCACCAGTGACAGAACCAGGGCGGAAAACTCAGGGTGTTCGGTATCAAGCAGACCGTGAGTGGCAAAGTGAAGGTACTGGTATTTTCCAATGTCAGCCGTGGTGACTTTATTGTGGCTGGCGGCAAAATCAAGAAACAAAGCCGTCCTCGCGGATGTGGCCAGCGTGCGGATTTCGGTGGCTTCCTGCCGGGTGAAGGGAAGCCTGGGGATTGATAGTTTCCCATCTGGCTTTACCACCGGGGTCAATTGTCGGAGGCGATTCAACTCGATGCCTTCAACTCGATTGGAGGGCGGATTTTCGGCAACGAGTGGATCCCGCTTCATCAGGTGTTGAAACCGTGGGTCTTCGACATCAAAAACCGGATCGGCAAACACCGCCACCAGTTTGCCAGGGTCGGCTTTGGGTTTGGTCGGGGCTTCGGCACGAAGTACAGCCAGGGTTGAGGCTGACGGCAAACTGACCAGTTCGTGGCGAACCACCAGCGGAGTGCGTTCACCCGCAGCCGTTCCTTTTCCACCTGGTTCCGGCAAGGCGGCAAAAGGAAGGTATTGTAATGCCCCATCGGCCACAATCAGCAGCCGGTTGGTGCCCAGATGAGCCGCCACAGGGGCCAGAATCAAGTCACTTAATTCGGCGGCAGCCGAAGTAAATTCTTTTTCGGCCTGTTTGATCCGGTCGCCACGCTGATCGCGCAGTAGATGGGCTGGAAGCTGGTTTCGAGTCAGCAAGAGATCGCGCACCTTGCTGACCGCCGGTTCAATTCTTTCCTGCCCTGGTAATTCATACCAAAAGACCTGGGTCGGGCTGATTGCCCAGACAAAGCTCTGGTCTTTCCCAAGTGAGTATTCAAGCAGGAGGCTGCCAGGCTCAACCACAGTTTTTTGGACTGCCTCAAGCGTGAGTGGTTCCGGTTGAGTGAGTGCCGCATAGCGCGGGCTTTGTTCCCGAATCTTTGAAAGGAGCGTTTCATATTGGAGGACGAGCGCATCCACGCTTTTGCGCGCTTCGGCCTGGGCTGCAACTGGGGCATTGCCAGTCGTCAGACGGGTCAGGCGCTCACTCTGGTCAGCCAGATTTTGTTGGAGTATTCGTTCCTGTTCAAGCAGTTCTGGATTGACCCCTTGCCGGATGCGAGCCCTGGTTTCGGTCAGTATGTCGAGCAGGCTGCGAGCGCGGGCGCGTTCGCTGACCTGAAAAGCCCGGCGGTCATAGCCGGCGGTCGGGTTGGCCTGGTGGAGCTTCATCAAAAGCTGAATGTAGAACTGATAGTAGTTCTGGACTTTGCTAATAAACGAAGCGCGCAAATTCTGGTTACGGACACTAACACGAGTTGATTCAACCAGTTGCAGTGCTTTTTCAATCGCGGTTCTGCTTTTTTCAAGGTTCTGTTCAACTGATTCCAATTGTGCCAGAAAATAAAAAAACTGGGCTTCGAGAAGTTCATTTCCCTGAGCCTGAACGAGTTCCAGCGCCCGGTTCACACTGGATCTGGCTTCAGAATATTTATTAATGTGTAGATAAACATAGGTCAGCCCATTC
>DAOQNB010000415.1:0-5847 GCA_035335845.1 Acidobacteriota bacterium
CCTTTGTGGTCGGTCTTGGCAACTTTGATCCGAATGGGAGCGAAGTAGCAATTCTTGCGACGGAAAATTCCGCGGGCACGGACACCGATCTTCACCGAGTCCCAGGTACCTGTCGCAGACTTGCTGTACAGGTAGGAAGGCAAATAAGTTGAATCGTTGGTTTTCTTTTTAATATCTTTGATTGATACCCGGAGCTTCAAGTCCAACGGTTGCTGATCGCGGAAGAGGGGGGGAACGGTTCTGAGGTTACTCAGTTTGTCCTCCCCCACCTTCACCACAAACACCGTTACCGACCATTGGCAAGCTCCAATAATTGAGATTTCTGATGAGCAGCCAACGCCCGCAGTAAGTTCTGACGACGCAACTGGACCTGCTCACGCGTCCGTCGCAATTCCAACAAGGCAGCTTCAGACGGGTTTGGATCACGCCGCAATCGCTGTAATGCAGTCTGACTTGCATTGCGTGCCCGAACCAGTTCGGCCATCAGTTTGGTTAAAATAGTGCCTGGCGTCATCGCGGCTGAGTCAGATGCTGGCTGGACAGAGGGCCTGGCCGATACCAATTTCCGATCCTTTACAGACTGACTTCTGAGTAAATTCACTTCTACCATACGATCTTCTCCTTCTTTTCTCTTGTTGAGGGAATAAATCAATGCAGTTGCTTCAAATGAGAGCAACTTGCATACCACAAGCAAAAAACATTGGAACTACGGCTTAATTTGGAAAGAAATGTACTTTGGAGTTGATTCATTAGACGCCCGAGCAACTGTTTTGTGCCCGAAAGTTTG
Source organism: Acidobacteriota bacterium (assembly GCA_035335845.1). GTDB lineage: Bacteria > Acidobacteriota > Blastocatellia > Chloracidobacteriales > Chloracidobacteriaceae > JACQXX01. The sequence goes on from DAOQNB010000415.1 coordinate 788, forward strand.
GCAAAAATTGTGCTGATGTGCCGGATTTTTCCGGCGTCCCCCCTCCAATTCAGTGCTGATCGGTGGGTGTAACCCTTAGATACAGATATGGTAACTGCCAAAATCCGTTACACAGGGACGGTCTGGCAACCGAAAAATGGAACCAGAGATTGATATAGTGGACAAAAGGTTGCTTCACTCACGGTCAATTTTTTTTCATTTGGACGATAAAAAACAACGGGCACCGTGGCTGAGTATTCAGCCACGGTGCCCTGTTTTTTAAATTTTAATTAAACCACAATTTAAATTTTAATTAAAAATTACTTCACATCGCCCATCATCCGCTTAATCGTTGGCGTGAGCGTGGCAAGAATGCCGGCTGCGACGAAAAGCCCCACTGCGATCCCGCCATATAATGTGGTCAGGACTGGAGCGTTTGAGGCATCGTAAAACCCGGCAAGATAGCCGGCCAGCTTGTTACCAAATGCTGATGCCAGAAACCATACGCCCAGCATAATCCCCAAAACCCGTGCGGGCGCCAGTTTGGTCACCGTGCTCAGACCAACCGGGCTTAAACACATTTCACCCATCACTTCCAAAAAGTAGAGCGCCACAAACCAGAGCGGACTGATTTTTCCACTCGCGGTGAGCATGGCGGCGGGAATCATCAATAAATACCCGCACCCAATAAACAAGAGCCCAAAAATAAATTTCACTGGGCTTGAAGGCTGCCGATCCCCCAACGCAACCCACACTTTGGAAAAAACGGGCGCCAGTAAAATCACATAAAAGGCCGTCATTGATTGCAGCCAGGAAGATGGGAATGACCAGCCAAATATTTCAGTTCGAACCAGTTCTTTGGCAAACAGGTTCAGACTGGTTCCCTTTTGCTCATAGGCCGCCCAGAAAAACATTGTGAACATAAAAAAGATCACAACCACCGCAATTCGTTCCCATTCAGCCATCGTCAGGGGTTGCTTGGGCGTTGCCACCTGTTTTCCATCCACCATGGGTTTGGTTTGTCGGTTTCCAACATGAGCCACCCATTTTAGTTGACTCAGAAACACGACTAACCCCACGACCATGCCAACTCCTGCAGCTCCGAATCCCCAGTGCCAGCTTGATTCCGCAGCAAACCCAAGCGATTGAATAAACTGCTTAAACCCTTGAGCCTGGGCTAAATATCCACAGACCAGTGGTGCCAGGACAGCGCCAATATTGATTCCCATATAAAAAATAGAGAATCCACTGTCCCGGCGTGGGTCATTTGGACCATACAACCCGCCGACCATGGAACTGATATTTGGCTTGAGCAACCCAGAACCAACAGCAATCAAAACCAGTCCGCCATAGAAAAAAGGCATGGACGAAAAAATCATCGCAAAATGCCCGCAGGCAATGATGATGCCGCCAAGCAAGACGGCCATGCGGGCACCGAGCAGGTGATCAGCAATGAGCCCACCTGGTAAGCTCGTCAGGTAGACCGACATGGTGTAGGTGCCATAAATTGAGGCAGCCGTCTTCACATCAAACCCAAGCCCTCCCTGGGCAACTGCGGATGTCATATAGAGCATGAGGATGGCGCGCATCCCGTAGTAGCTAAACCGTTCCCAGAGTTCAGTAAAAAAAAGCATGGTCAATCCTTTTGGATGACCACCAAGACCCGCGGTATCACGGGCCGTATCAAAGGAAGGCTCACTGGCAGGCGTCGAGTGGGGCATTGAAAACGTACGCTCTCCTCACAAATAAATTTTGATTGCTGGTAAAAACCTGACCTGGCTATGACGAAGGTTCCATTTCCCAAAAAGCGTCGCTCAAAGCAGCCGTAATGTCTGAAGCAACCATTGAGCGCATTCCCAATTTGGCCGCCGCTTTATCTCCGGCCAGGCCGTGCAAATAGACGGCAATCAAGGTGGATTCGAGTGGCGAACCTGGCGACTGAGCCAGCAAACCAGCCAGCAAACCAGTTAACACATCGCCAGACCCACCTGTCGCCATTCCAGCATTGCCGGTTGGATTGATATAGACCTCTCCATTGGGCGCCGCAATCAGGGTGCGCTGCCCCTTGAGCACAACGTGCAGATGGTGCTCAGTGGCCAGGGCACGAACGCAATCGTGTCGGTTCCGAATCAAGGTTTTGGTTGAAAGCCCTGTCAAACGCGCCATTTCACCAGGATGAGGTGTCAAAATCAAAGGTCGTTCGGGTGTACCTTTGAGCTCCGCCGGCCAGGGAGATAAACAATTCAGCCCGTCAGCATCAATCACCACTGGTTTCTGGCTTTTTTCAACCATGTGACGGACAAACAGTCTGACATCTTCTTCTTCCGAGGAAATACCAGGCCCAATCGCCAGCACGGTTCGTTCTGCAGCCAGCTCCAAAACCTGAACAGCGGCTGATTCAGAAAAAATTCCTCGTTCAGTTTCAGCCGCCCCAAAGGTCATGACTTCTGGAAGGCAGCTTGCCACGAGCATATGTTGGGCTGACCGTGGAAGTGCCACTGTCACCAGTCCGGTTCCAGCCCGTAGCGCAGCTTCCCCAGCCAGCGCCGCAGCGCCAGTTTTCCCACGCGCTCCAGCCGCCAGCAGGACATGCCCGACAGAGCCTTTGTGTGCCCCAGGCCGGCGGCGGGTTACCCCAAGCATGCGCTTCACATCGTGGGCTTCCACGAAATGAAGCCAGGATTTATGTTTTCCAGCCGACCGGGTCAGAGATTTTGGCGATCCAATCGCCACCACGCGCAACTCACCATTGTAGTCACAGGCCGGAGGAAGCACATTGGCCAGCTTTGGGGCCGTAAACGTCACCGTGAGATCAGCTTCAACCACTGGCCCAATTGGATTTCCCTGATCAGCCGCCAACCCCGACGGTAAATCCAGTGAGCAAACTGGCACACGATGGGTTTTCCGACTTCGACATTCATTTATATAGGCAATGACAGGTTCATAAATATCGGTCAGTCCGCGCTTCAATCCGGTCCCAAACAGCGCATCTATGTGTAAATCAGGAACATGCGGGTTTTGCTGGATCAGATTCTTGAAATCTGTCTCCGAAATGATTTCCTTGAAATGAATCAATTTGGTCTCCGTTTCGGCCAGCCGGGAAATAATATCGAAGTTGACCCGGGCATCCCCACGAGTTACTTCACGTTTTCCAAACAACAGGACTTCAACCTTGGCGCCACGCATCCAGAGCTGACGGGCCAGGGCAGCGCCATCTCCCCCATTATTCCCTTTACCACAAAACACTCGAATTGATTTTCCGTCGACGGGACCAAAAAACTGGGCAATCTCACGCCCCGCGCCCGCTGAAGCGTTCTCCATTAAAATAAGTCCTTTGATCCCATATGTCTCGGTCGTGAGACGATCTACTTCTGTCATGTGCTCGGCAGTCTGGATATGCAGCATAGGTTCCTGGTTCTTTGTTTTTAGTCCTTGGTGCTTGGTGCTTGGTGCCTGGTGCTTGGTGACTGGTGCGTCTTCGAAACGATTGGTTTCTGCTGCGAATGAAGAATTGAAAGGATTTTGATTCTTGGCTCAGTTCCTGGGTTCAAAACCATTTTTCCCATTGACTTGCCTGTCTAACGACTTACCACCAGAGCGTCACTAATTTTCGATTTCAGGTTTAAGAACAGTGTTGTCGATGAGGCGGGTCCGGCCAATAAACACAGCCAGAGCAATTAAAACTGAGGTGTCATCATCAATTTCATTGAGTGGCTCAAGGGTATCAACGTCCACAGCGGCAACGTAGTCAATTCGAGCAAGTGGTTCTTTTTCAATCAATTCCCGAATCACTCCGACAATTTTTGGGCAGTCACGCTCTCCATCCAGGTACATATTCCGGGCCAGTTCTATTGACCGGTAGAGAACCAGTCCGGCCTGGCGTTCTTCCGGGTCAAGATACTGATTGCGAGACGACATGGCGATGCCGTCAACTTCACGAATAATCGGGCATACCACCACCTCAGTATCCATACACAGATCGCGCACCATCCGTTGAATGATGATAACCTGCTGCGCGTCTTTTTGACCAAAAAAGGCAAAATCAGGCGTGATGATATTAAACAGTTTATTCACAATCGTGGTGACGCCCCGAAAATGCCCTGGACGGCTGGCGCCACAGAGGCGTGAGGAAAGATTTTCGGTCACCACATAGGTCATGAAATCTTCCGGATACATTTCATCAATACTGGGAGCAAACAGATAATCTACCCCTTTATTGGCAATTTGCTCAGCATCCCGGGCCAGGTCGCGCGGATAGACTTCGAAATCTTCACTGGGGCCAAACTGAATTGGATTGATAAAAATCGAGACGATGACGACATCCGACATCTGCTGGGCACGCCGAATCAGGCTCAAATGGCCGTCATGAAGTGCGCCCATCGTGGGAACAAATCCGATTTTCCGGTTATCGCGACGCAGTTTTCGCGACAACATCCGCATTCGGGGAATTCGATTGATGATTTCCATGATTTTTCCAGCACTGTGGCAAGGACAGGTAGTGTCAGGGGCAACGACGTGTTGATATCAGTCAGTGGTCAATAGTCCGTAGAGTATCGAAACCAATCATTGAGTTTATATAAAATTGTTCTCAACTCATAAAATTTATGAGGGTCTGAAGAGTAAGTCGAATTGTTTTAGGTTGCAAGAGCGATATTACTAGCTTATGACTGTTTCGGAAATGAGCGGACTGCACTGCGAGCCAGGTGATCGCCAAACGTTTTGGGGATTACCAGTTCAATGCGCTTTCAGTTCCACACACAGGAGAAGTTTTGGTGAAGCGTTTTCTGGAACACCACCAGCTTCTTCTGCGGCCCATCACCCACCGTTCCCCGTAGTGGAATGGCTGGCGAGAAGTCGTTCATCAGTTATGACAGACCGCTCCGCCAGGTGAAACCGATTTTATCAATGAGAATAAAATTCGGAACTATTAAGCTTTATTTTTTGAAGTACGTGACGGGCTTGTCATTCGAGAAAATGATGCCAACCCTGGATGACACTTTAGGATGAGCCAGCTCCGTGTCACAAAAATCCAACATTGGATTTCTTGAGTTTGGTCGCAACTTCATCTGGAAGGGAGTAGG
>DAOQNB010000416.1:0-5847 GCA_035335845.1 Acidobacteriota bacterium
AGTGTGAAGGCTGCCGGAGCACCGAGCGAAACAATGATTTTTGGTTTGATGATCGCCAGTTGACGGTGCAGAAAGCCCTGACAGGCATCAATTTCATCACGTTCCGGGGTTCGGTTTTCAGGTGGACGGCATTTGACCACGTTGCAGATATAGACATCCTCTCGTTTCATGCCGATGGCTTCGATGATTTTGTTAAGAAGTTGACCCGCTCGCCCGACAAACGGCACGCCGCTGGCATCTTCATCTGCACCGGGAGCTTCACCCACAAACACCAGTCTGGCATTTGGATTTCCATCGCCGAAGACAATGTGGTGACGGCCCGTGGCCAGTTTGCACCGCTGACAATCGCCAATTTCATCACGAATGTCCTGAAGGCACGTATCTTGCGCTGCTGGTTCGGGTTCCGGTTCTGGGGCTGGTGGCTCGGGTTCGGCTCCAAACATATCAAACAACGAAGCTTGCGGCTTTGATTTTGCCGTTGTTTTGGCTGGGGCGGTTGGTGTGACTTTGATCAGGCGCATGGTGGGAATCTCCGGAGCTAGTTCAGGTGACACGGATTCAGAGGGTTCAGGTGGCGCTGGAGTGATTTCAGCCGCCGGTTGTGGCATTGGCTCAGATTCAACCGGCAACAGGGGTGAGGCTGCTTCCACTGGTTCTGAAACCGATAGGGAACGCCTTGTCACTGGCGGTGGCTCATCAACTGGCAGTGACTCCGTTTCGACAGAAACTGGCTCACTCTGCGGTGCTTCAACTGGAAGAACTGGCGGTAGTTCGGCGGCGTGTTCTGCGGGCAACAAGGCTGGTTGAGATGAAACAAGAGACGTTCTGGGGGCTGGTTTGGGAATATCAACCGGAATGTCGGCGGCGCCGCCAAGGTGCGAGACCCCGAGGGTTTTGAGGTAACGGATATATTCAGCGGTATCCTGGATTAGTTCAACAAGTTCAGGATTGTTCAGCTTTGAAGCAGACACGGTTGGGCATCCTTTTCGGGTTCAGGGTTTTCGGAAGGGATGAAGGATGAAGGATGAGGGATGAAAGAAATCATCTTGTCACCTTGTCATTCGGTCATCTGGTCAGGGTTCAAGGTTCAGGGTTTATAGAAAGTTATTTATATCAGTGAGTTAGCTTGTTGCTGAACCGAAGTTCTGATTTCAAAATGGCATCAGTCGTTTTATGCTTTATGCCCCATTGGGTTCGTTTTTTCCAAGCTCAACCAAAAATTCATCGAGTGAAGAAACCATCACCACCGTTCGCAGGAGATCAGTGAGTCGCGCCTCATCATCTATGGATTGAATTATTTGTGTTGTCGCTGCGGAAATGGCACCAAACCGGGTGGTGAGGAGGATCAACAGCGATTCAATTTTGGACTGAATTCGGCCTTTGACCAACCCTTGGGCTTCACCCTGAATTCTGCCTTGGGCTTCACCCTGAATTCTGCCTTGGGCTTCACCGCGAGCTTCACCGCGGGCTTCACCGCGAGCTTCGGCCATTCGTTCAATACTGGTAATGTATGGCATATGATGTTGCTCCTCATATTCTTCCAAATCTGTCTGAAATTTGTGTTCAAGTTCTTCAGGCAATTGCATAAACCAATCCACAATGCGAAACAATTTTCGCACATCTTCAGCCGAATAGCCTCGCTCATAGAGTGACCGAACAATTCGGAATTTCCATTCACGCCGGGTTTGGTCTTCGTTTTTGGTCTCCATGGTTTTGAGATGGGCCAGTACAATTGGGGCAAACCGATTTTGACTTTGTTCAAGCCATTCAACATGCAAGTTGATGAGTTTCACCGTTGGAAACCGAACGGCCATTTCATAGCCCCAGAATGACCAGCCAAACCGGTTTGGTTTCCAATCTGGCAATCCGTCCCCCAATACCACCAGACTCACAACTTGTTTGTCAAATTCATCATAAATCCGGGCGTCAAATCGGAAAATTCGTTCGGCAAAGTCTGCTTCCCACTGGCTCTGAATTTCGATGTGGACCAGCACCCATCTCGTTTTTCCATCAAGGGTTTGCACTTCTTTGAGTTTATCAGCCACTTGCCGGCCTTGTTTCGCAGTGGCGGTTACTTTCTGGAACTCTTTATCACGAGATTGGGGAGGAACACTCCAGTCAATTCCGTCATGGACCATTGGAAAGAGCAACTCCAGAAAATCCTTAAAATATTCATCAAGTGCTTCTTTCCAGGGGCTGTCATAGTCGTCACGAGAGATGGTTTCTTCCATGTTTTGGTTCCTGTCTTTTAAACTTTCAGAAAGTTGGTTAACCCCAAACAGAATTCAGGCAAGATCAAAGTGATTGATGGCAAAACCAGGATGGCGAAAGAGTACCACAGAGCCGCTTGCCAAAGCATCCTTGAGTCTTTCCACACGGATCGGCTATGGTTGCAACGCCTTTATAAAAAATCCCACGCTATTTTACTCTGAGAAATATCCAGTTTTATGCGGAAGTCCAATATTTTAAAAGTGTTTTCCACCTGTTGTATCCAGGTCAGGTGGCTGATTCCAGTTGTCGGACTGATCAGTGGATGGTTTTGTTATTTACATCCGGTGCAAACCATTCAGGCACAACAAGGGCCAAAACCATTTCAATCAGAGCAAACTGTTTTTGAAGATGATCCGGAAGCCAGAGCCGACTGGTTCTGGCAAGAGCGGCTGTATCCGACCAATTCGATTCCAACCGGAGCGCGAGTCAAGGCCATTCGCGAACGCCAGCGCGTTGAAGCCAGTCTGCGTGAATCCCGTACGATTGCTGGCAACGAATGGCGCTCGATTGGACCGGCACCAGCTAAATCACTCCCGCCTGAATGGGGCAATGTTTCGGGACGTATCAGCGCAATTGCGGTGCATCCGACCAACCGACAGGTAATTTATATCGCTTCGGCGACCGGAGGTGTCTGGAAGACCGAAAATGGAGGCGCAAGCTGGACGCCCCTGACTGACTTTGAGCCGTCGTTGACCGCGGGGGCGATTGCGATTGCCAAAGCCGATCCGAACGTGATTTATGTTGGAACGGGTGATGTCAACCACGTCAATGTGCTCAATCAGCCGCGCTACTTTGGCGCTGGTGTGTTGAAATCCACCGATGCTGGTGCGACCTGGGAACATCTGGCATTTGCCGAGCTGGAATATGCCGCGATTTCCAAAGTCATTATCCATCCCAAAAACCCGGACATTGTCTGGATTGGTGTGGCTTCCTCGCGGGATAGCGAAACGGGTGATGTTCAACCGACGGGAGTCTGGCTGACGACCAATGGTGGAAAAACGTGGACCCGGACGCTCCAACTGACCGAAGTCAGCGGTATCCACGATCTGGCTATCAACCCGCTTGACGGCAACGTGGTTTATGCGGCGGCTTCGTACCCTGGCTCATCGGACAATGGTGTGTATAAGTCCACAGATGGTGGAAAAACGTGGCAACTCAAGTCAACTGGATTGCCACCGTTGCCGTTGATTCGCCGAATGCGGCTGGCACTTGCGCCTTCCTCCCCAAACATCCTCTATGCCTCAATTTTAGGGACGGCCCAATATTTCGGTGTCTATAAATCAACTGACAGCGGTGAAACCTGGGAATTGTTACCCAACAGCAGCATTTTCTGTGGGTTGCAATGCTGGTATGACCACTATATTGCGGTGGCGCCAAATGATCCGATGGTGATTTACCTGGGAGAAATTGACGTCATCAAATCAATTGATGGAGGCCGTTCCTGGTCAAATCTGGTGGTTGGCGTGGGAAATATCCATCCTGACCAGCATGCCATTGCCTTTGACCCGGTTGACCCAAACATCGTGTATTTTGGGTGTGATGGCGGCATGTATCAATCTCGTGATGCCGGGCTGAGTTTTGCCGATATCAATGGCAATCTGGCACTGACCCAGCACGTTGGGTTGGCTCTGCATCCGACGGACCCAAACATCATGTTTGGCGGCACCCAGGATAACGGCACGCTGAAAAACACTGGAAGTCTGGTCTGGCAGCAGGTGAGTTATGGTGATGGCGGCTATACCGTCGTTGATTATGAAAACCCACAAACTGTTTACACAACTTATATTTACACCAGTATCTTGCGGTCGCTCAATGGTGGCAATAGTTTTGTTGACCTGACCATTCCAGAGACATTCAGCCGTGAACGGGCCTCGTTTTATGCTCCCATCGTCATTGACCCGATCAATCCAAAGGCGCTGTATTTTGGAACATATCGGCTCTGGCGCACCGAGGATATGGGCCGCCACTGGGCCCGGACATCAGAGCAGGATTTAACTTCGACGCCACTGGGTACTATTTCAGCGATTGCCGTATCAAAACTCAACCCAAAGCTGGTGTATGTCGGCTCAAGTGATGGTGTGCTGAGTCGTTCAACCGATGGCGGGGCGACCTTCAACCGGGTGGCTGGGATCCCTGATCGGGTGATTCGCCGGGTAACGATTGATCCGGCTGATCCCAGGGTCGCTTTTGTGGCGGTCTCGGGGTTTGGTACCGGACACGTCTTTAAAACTACCGACGGCGGTTTGACCTTTCGGGATGTCAGCCAGACGCTGCCAAATATTCCAGCGAATGTGGTGTTGATTGATCCAACTGACAGTGCCACGGTGTATGTCGGTACCGATATTGGTGTCTATCGAAGCCGCACCAGCGGCGAATCGTGGGTTCCGTTTAGTTATGGTCTACCAAATGTCGTTGTGACGGATCTGGTTGCCAATACCCGAACCGGGATAATTTATGCGGCGACCTACGGTCGAGGCATGTTCCAGCTTGCTACCAATCCACAAGCCCCACGACCGGATTTGACGCCTGAAAACCTGCAGGTTGACCCACCAGCCAGGCTGGCTGGAGAGCCTGTGACCTTGACCCTGGATCTGCATAATGTGGGAAACTTTCGGGCCGATGCGGTGGCGAACCGGATTGTGTTTTCAACCGATCCCCAGATTGACGAAACTGACACCACGCTTGGACTGATCCAGACCCGACCGATCAACCCTGGAACTCGCGTACCGGTTTCACTGACTTTTTCAATTCCGATCACTGCCAGCCCTGGACCGGTGTTTATTGGCGTGATGGCTGACGTGGATGGCATCCTCGAAGATGCCAATCGGGCCAATAATCAGGCCGTAACCAGTTTTCGTGTCCTATCCCCTCCGGATACACAACCGCCAATGGTGTCGTCAATTGGTGTGCCGTCTAAATTGAAGCGAGGCAAATCGGTTTCAATTGTGTGGAGTTCATCTGACAATCTGGGCATTGTGACCCAGGACCTCCACTATGCGGCTGACGGGGTGACGTTTGATGAAGTGATTGTGACGGGGCTGGCTGGGACGGTTCAGTCCTCCACCTGGGATATCCCCTCGACCCTTGCCAAAACCAAAACGGCCCGAATTCGGGTGACGGCTCAGGATGCGGCTGGAAATAGCGGGCAGGCGGTTTCTGGTTTAATCAAAATAAAGTAATAGATTTAATACCAATTAATTCCGGAAAGAATTCCTGTTTCAATACAGGAGTTATCTATCTTTCTGGAAGAACGGTAAATTCCAGTAACCCGTCTCGTTTCAACAGTGTTTCTTTTTCCACAAAATGTGCGACTGCTGTTATAGTCCCCGCTCGATTTGGATACAATTTTTCACTTCGTTTCTATCCCAAAATAAAATTCTTTCCCCGCACCAAATTCTAATTTCCCTGATGAGCCAACACCAGATATATATGATAAGGTAACCTCCTGAGCAATCAGGGTTGTCTGGTGTTTGACTGGTAGACTCGTTTCCTTCCCTCTCAAAACAAACTGAACCAGCCGCTACTTACCGCCGAAAATGTGGGCGGTGTGTGATGTAACTTTTTGTTGTGAATTGG
>DAOQNB010000417.1:0-5843 GCA_035335845.1 Acidobacteriota bacterium
CTTATCACTTTTTCCCGGTGTCTCCCTGTCTCCCTCGTACCTGCTGCCGGGCTTTGCGGAGGGCTTCGACCATGGCGGTTTTGTCTTTCTGGTCAGTCGGAAGTGATGATGGCCCGGTTGGATCAGGTTTTGGATCAAATTTCGGAACACTGGTTGACGGTTGCGGCGCGGCTGGTGTCGCAGATGGTGCAACGTGGGCTGGAACCACACCTGGTTGGCTGAGTTGAGTTTTTGGTTTTGGCGTCCGCAATCGTTCAAATTTCGGCCAGTGGAATTTCCCAATTTTCAGGCTGGCCCACTGGGCCGAAACCAGTCGGGTTCGCCGTTCCAGGACTTCGACCAGGAGCAGCAGGATGGTTGTCAGCAGCAGCCATGGTGTTAAATCAATCAGACGCGGGCGTTTCGGGAGGTCCTTCCAGACAGACGTTAAATCCAATCGTTCGGTGCCACCTGTGGCTTTGGCGAGTTGTTCGAGGACCGTGATGCCTTCACCTGACGCAATCGGGCGAAACTCAGGTGAATAGGGCAACACGACTGGTGGCAACGTTACTTTGCCAATTCCGGCAATATCCACCGTCGAAAGTGTTGTTTCCGTGCCCTGAAGCGGGATTTCAAGCGCCAGGGTATCGGCATCAACCCATTGGAGCGGTGCCTTTTCAACTTCGGCTTTTGACCCCAATTTTCCACGCAAGGTGGTCACATTTGGCGCATCCCGAAAGCCCTCGGATTCGCGGTCCGGGTCCAGGTGGAGCTGAACCGTGCCGACTCCATTTTTGATTTCCTGGGTAACCAGCATATTGTTGGCCAGTTGGTCGGTTGAACCGGCTGCCCAGCGTGCCAGACTTGAAAACATGTCGCCCACGTTTGGCCAGCCGGCAATCGCCCCAGTAAATTTGCCATCGGCTTCACCGGTATAGGCCACCACCCGGCCAATTCCAGCCTGCCACGTGGCCACAATCGGCGCCTGGTATTGATCAACCGTGACGCTCCCCAGCGTGGCGCCCGGTCGGAGGTAGCACAGGTTATAGCCTCCGAGTTGGGTGCCTGGAAATTGTTTTCCAGTCACCGAAACCATTCCACCAGTGAATTTGACAGTGGTTGGGTCTTCAAGAAAGGTACTTCGGGCCACAACAAAAGTGTCCTGGGCAAAGAGTCGCGGCAGATCATCAGCATTTTCCGTGAAATAAATCCGCCCGTTGCCACGTTTGGCGATGTCTTCGAGCAATTTGGCATCTACGTCGCTTGGTTTCCCCAGACCAATCACGCTGACCGTGATATTTGCCTGTTTGCATTGCTCAAGCAGGTCCTGATATTTCCCAGGTTCTTCGGAGTCAGCCGCATCGGCAAACAAAATGATGTGCCGGGTACCGGCTTTGGCTTTGAGCAGCATATTGGCTGAGGCCGAAAGCGCCTCGTAAATAAATATGCCGCCGCCCTGTGAGTCAACGCGGAGAATGTCATTTCGGACACGTGACGTTTTATCAACCGGACCCAGTTCAGCAATCGTGTGTGGCGCGCTATCAACTGCAATCACCCCAAATTCGTCAAAAGGTGACAACAGGTCATAGACCTGAACGGCACCTAAATTCGCCAGATCCATTTTAATCCGGCCACCACCGGCTGGCGCCGCCATACTGCCAGAGCGGTCCATCGTAACCACAATGGCCAGGGTCAATTTGCGATGTTCGCGCCGCAACTCCATTGAAACTGGCAGAATGGGATCAATTGGCGACTGAAAATAGCCTCCGGGGCCAAACGCGTTTTTCCCACCCGTCATCATCAGCCCGGCGCCAGATTCCTTGACCCAGGCAGCCAGGTTTTCCATGCCGTTGAGGCCAATCTCTTGAGCTGGAACATTTTCGAGCAGCACTGCTGAATATTTCGCCAGTTCTTCCAACTGCCAGGAACATTCGCCAGGGGTCAAAACTTTTAGATTTAAGCCCCCAGATTTGAGTAATTGGGCATAGGCAGAAGCTGGATTTTGGGTGACGCACAGCAATGGTTTGGCGCCTTCGACTCCGACCAGAACACGGGCGGCATTATTTTCCGGGATTGGGTCCTGGGTCGCGCCCTGAACCCGGACCGTATAATTTTGAGTGCCAGGTTCTTTGGCAATATCACGAAAGGTCAGCCGGTTCAGGCCAGATGAAACTTCGCGCTTGCCCGAGCCAATGACCTGGGCACCATTCATCAATTCAAAGGTTAACTCCTGTGGCGTCGGAGATTCGACCCACACCGTCAGCATAAAGGCTTCACCCGGAGCGACTCTGGCTGGGGCGTCGAGCTGGGTAATTGCCACATCATTGGCGGATGTCCGCGAAATGGCCCGGTAATCAATCGCGACATTGCGTGAAGCCGCAATCGCAGCAGCGTTCGCCGGGTTCTTGCCGGTCCATTTTCCATCTGAGAGCACTACAATTTTGCCGGGCGAATCAGGCGGAATCAGCGAGAGTGCTTTTTCCAGACCATCGTTGAGATTTGAGGCATCTTTTCCAAGTTCGGTGACAAAACCGCCAAATCGCCCGCCTTGCGGCAGTTGTTCAACGGCTGATTTTTGTCCAAATGAAACAACGGCCACCTGGTCGTTTGACCGTCGAGCCGCCTGAATCAGGTCAATTGCTTCTTTTTGAACAGCCTCAGTTTCAAGCGGCATTGATAGACTGCGGTCGGCAACGATTACAACCGTACCGGCCTGACTGGGCAACTTCAACGCCAGGCCACACAGGCTCAGCACAATCAACAGGCTGATAGCTGCCCGCAGTCCCTGGAGTAACCGGGTTGGAAACTTCCAGTTCCACCAGGCAACGGCCAGCGGAATGATCAATATCAGCCAGATCGGATAGAGCAAAATCATGCGCGGTGTCCTTGAGCGTTACGGGCAATGAGTGCGCTGTGAAGAACCAGGCCTGCGGCGGCAAGCAACAGACATACCCAGGCAATCGAGCGATATTCGGTCAGACCACCGGGTGACTTGAGCCAGCTTCCCCATTGGCCGGTGACACAGTTCATCAAATTTGATTCGGTTTGGGACAGGGCATTGACCGCAAAATACCAGTGTGGAGGCGACCCCGAACTGGTCTTCTGTTTGGGGCGGAGTTCAAAAACACCCACCTGATTGGCAGGAAGGAAAACAGTTTTATCCCGGACTATGACCGATTGAGTTTGTTTTTGGGGCGTTACCATTTCAAGTGAAACCGTTTCAGGATCAACGGTCACCGCCGCGTCTGTACCCAACCGGCAGGTGGACTGATGGACCCCAGGCGATTGAGCTGCCCGCCAGGAAAGCAGGTTAAACCACAAAATTGGCCAGTTGGGTGATGCCTGTAGTGTTGAAAGATCTGGCCGGAAGTGCATGACAATCTCGTGGCGGCCATTGGAACGTTCGGTTTCAGTGATGAGCGGAACATTTCCGGCGGTAATGACGGGCGTTCCGGCCAGTGGTGCCCCAGGGGCCGGACGTCCAGCCCCCCAGACAACCCCGTTTAATCCAAGACCTTCGGCAAGTGGATGCCCTTGATTGACCACAAACGGCCCCAAAAAGCTTTCGGCAGATTGGTCCGCGATGATGCGAAGCGTCCAGGTTTCCGACCCGGAATTGTTCTCGGTTGGCTGGTCAGAGATGATAAGTTCTGGGGCCACCGTGGTCAGTTGCACCTGATCTGTTGAAACCAGTGCTTTTTCAAACAACTCTTTGAGGGTCTCGCTGGTAATGCGCAGATCCGTTCGGATTTTTTTATGCGGAGGCGGAAAAACGGTGACTTCATTATCAATTGGCAGTTGATCACCACTCAATCGGGCGCGAATTGATGGTGGAGGCTGATTGCCAGTCGGTTCCGCAATCTGATTGACTTTAAAAATGAGCCGTCGAACTTCATTTGCGCCCAGATCGAGCGTTGACGTTGTGGCCTGGGCGGTTCCGGTTTCAAGTGTCAGTTCAGTGCGATGGGATTGGCCAGACAGGTTGGCGATTTCAAGCAGACACCGTTCGCCGTTCCAGTTTGCATTGACAATGGCACAGTTGGGGCGGGCAGTGCCAAAGGCCATCCACTGCACGGTGCCTGAATTCGGATCAAAGTCATTTTCTGGGGCATGATCAGTCACGACCATCAGTCGCGCCCCCTGTTTGGTTTCAAGCGCGGAAGCCAGGGTAATGGCTTCACGCAAATTGACATTGGTCGCTCCGCAATTCCATTGTGTCAGGACATCCGCCAGGGCTTCTTTGCGGGTTACCTCACCAATCAATTGCGGAGATTGACCGGCCAGAATAAACCGGACCGGACGCCCATCAGATCTGGCGACTTCGCTTTCAATCGTTGAAAGAGCGGTGGCTTTTGGGGAACTGGTGTCTCCGGCCAGCATTGAAAACGAGTTATCCAGAATCACAATCAACGGACGGGCCTGACTCCCGGCCAGCATCCGGGGCCCGGCGGCCCCCAAAATCAGCAAAAGAATGATTGCCAGTTCGACATAAAACCAGAGCGGGAGGGGAAGTCGCTCAAAAAGCCTGCCACCTTCGCGAGTCTGGCTTTCCTGCATCCAGAGCATCAGGCTTGAAACCGTTCGGCGACGGAACCGATTGCGCAGGTAATAAATTGCCACGAGCGCGGGAAGGCTCAAAATGCCCCAAAATGCCAGTGGATGTGAGAAGAGTGGAAGCATGATTAGGGTTCAGGGTTCAGAGTTTGAAATACAGGGTTCAGGGTTCAGGGTTCAGGGTTTGAAATGCAGGGTTCCGGGTTCCGGGTTTGAAATGCAGGGTTCAGGGTTCAGGGTTCCGGGTTTGAAATGCAGGGTTCAGGGTTTTCAACTCCCTTTTTGTCCTTTGCGTCTTTTCTGTCCTTTTGTCTGTCCCAAAACAAAGGACCCAGGGATGCCAGTAACATACAAGATTTTCGAAAACCCTGAACCCTGAACCCTGAACCCTGAACCCTGAACCCTGAACCCTGAACCCTGAATCCAGGTCTCATGCCAGTTTCAAAATTTCCTCCGATAGCAGTCCATCCAGATGCCAGTTTGAAACCACGTCCTCGGCAATGACTGTGGCCAGCCGGGCTCCGACCTGTTTACAGGCCACGTGCCAGTTTTGCTGATGTTGGGCCAGTCGTTCGCGATAGCGTTTGGTGACGGTGGCATCCACATAAATTTCACGGAGTTCGCCAGTTTCGGAATCCACAAAACACAGGTTTCCCTGATCTTCCGGATTTATGTCGGCGCGGGCTAAAACCTGTATCACATAGATGGTGGAGGCATTGCGAGCCAGATGTTGCAGCGTATGGAGCGGGTTATCCATCCACAACAGATCGCTTATCAGGACTCGGACTCCTTGCCGGTACCAGTTTGGAGGTGTGCGATTGAGCAGGGCCGGAAGCGGTTCAGTCGCATCAAAGGCAATTCCATCCCAGACATGGGGACGATTGGCGCCATTGGCCACTTTTTCGCATCCGTTTCGAACGATCCAGGCGGCGTGGGTATACCCGGCATTGGCCGAAGCTTCGGCAAACAAGGCCGCTAACCCAAGTGTGACCTGACATTTGGGGGTGTCTTCAAGATTCATTGACCGTGAACCGTCAACCACAATGTCAAGGTGTGGATTGATTTCTTCGCGATAGAGTTTAACGATCAGTTTGTCGCTCCGGGCATAGGCGTTCCAATCAATGCGTCGCAGGTCATCGCCAGACTGGTATTCGCGATGGTCTTTGAACTCAAGCGAGCTGCCGGCACGGCTCCCAACGTGCATTCCGGCTGTGCCTAGCGTGACCCGTTGCGGCACGGACAGCGCATATCGGACCCCGGCTTGTGATCCTTCCTGCAAATATTGGCGAAAGCGTGGTTCCATATGTGAG
>DAOQNB010000418.1:0-5842 GCA_035335845.1 Acidobacteriota bacterium
CAAAAAGCGGTGTCAAGCCACCGCACTCCACATCTCTATGCCCCACCATCACGACTTTGAAGAACTCACCACCGACGTTTCCGCCAGTTCACTCTGGAATCCCGACCTGGCCCCAACCACGATCAAAGAGCGAACCTGGTCAACCTGGAATATTGCCGCTTTGTGGATTGGGATGAGCGTCGTGATTACCACCTACACGCTCGCGGGTGGGTTTATCGAAGCCGGGATGAACTGGTGGCAGGCCATGATCACCATTTTGCTTGGGAACACCATTGTATTGATTCCAATGGTGTTAAATGCTCATGCCGGCACCAAGTACGGGATTTCATTCCCGGTTTTGTGCCGGGCGTCGTTTGGCACCAAAGGCGCCAATGTCGCCGCCATTGCCAGAGCGATTGTGGCCTGTGGCTGGTTTGGCATTCAAACCTGGATTGGAGGAGCGGCGCTGGATTCGCTGTTTTCAGCCATGTCAGGCAGTTGGGGGCAGCTTTTTGGCGGGAGTGGGATATTTGAAGTTGCATTCCACACCTGGATTGCCTTTTTTCTCTTCTGGGGGATTGAGGTCTTTATCATTTTAAAAGGCATTGAAGGGATTAAATACCTTGAAACCTGGTCGGCACCGCTGTTGCTGTTCGGTGGTGCCGTGCTGCTCTGGTGGGCTTCATCACGGGCAGGGGGATTGGGGAGAGTTTTGGAGGAATCAAGCGCGCTTCAAAAACAACAGAGTGCGTTCTGGGCCATTTTCCCAGGGGCATTGACGGCTTCGGTTGGATACTGGGCCACGTTGAGTTTGAATATTCCCGATTTCACACGGTATGCCAAATCCCAACGTTCGCAGATGATGGGACAGGCGCTTGGGTTACCATTGACGATGACCGCGTTTGCTTTCATCGGTGTCGCGGTCACGAGCGCCACATTGCTGATCTTTGGAAAACCAATTCCCGATCCGGTCGAACTGGTCTCGCGATTTAACAGCATTTGGGTCATTTTGTTTGCCACAGTGATCATTTTTGCAGCTCAGTTGACGACCAATATGGCGGCAAATGTGGTCTCCCCATCCAATGATTTTTCAAATCTGAATCCAAAGCGGATTTCCTATGTGATGGGCGGAATTATCACGGCAGTGGTGGGTGTGATGATGATGCCCTGGAAATTGCTGGGATCTATGGGCGCCTACATTTTCACCTGGTTGATTGGATATTCCGGCCTGATGGGCGCGATTGCCGGCATTATGATTTGTGACTACTGGGTGTTGCGGCGTCAGCGGCTGTCACTGGCGGAATTATTTAATGAGAAGGGCCGGTACAGCTATACCGGTGGATTTAACTGGTATGCGTTGATCAGTTTTGTGGTTGCGGTGGTCCCGGTTGTTCCTGGATTTTTGCGGGCTGCCGTCACACGGGGCGGGCAGGTGGCCAACCCTGGATTTCTGGACACGCTCTACACCTACGCCTGGTTTGTCACATTTGCGATTGGATTTGTGCTTTATTTTATCTTCATGCGAAATCACCCAAGTCTGATTAAGGAGTCCTAAGTTTATGTCATCCCGCATCATCAAATGTGGTCTCATTCAGACCACCAATGCCGGTTCAACGGACGCGCCGATTGAGGAAATCAAGCGATTAAATATCGAAAAAAACCTGGCGCTGGTCGAAGACGCCGCCAGACAAGGCGTCAAGATCCTGTGTTTTCAAGAGGTTTTTACCACTCCCTATTTTTGTGCCGAACAACAAACCCGCTGGTACGAAGCGGTTGAGAAAATCCCGGATGGCCCAACCGTGCGCCTGATGCAGGATGTCGCCAAACAACACGGGATGGTTCTGGTGGTGCCGATTTATGAAGAGGAAATCACCGGGATTTACTACAACACGGCAGCCGTGATTGATGCCGATGGAAAGTACCTTGGAAAATATCGCAAAAACCATATTCCGCACGTTGCGCCTGGGTTTTGGGAGAAATTCTATTTCCGGCCAGGGAATTTGGGCTATCCGACGTTTGAAACTGCCTTTGCTCGCATCGGAGTCTATATTTGTTATGACCGGCATTTTCCCGAAGGGGCACGCATCCTGGGGTTGAATGGAGCTGAAATTGTGTTTAACCCATCGGCAACCGTGGCCGGGCTTTCAGAATACCTGTGGAAACTCGAACAACCTGCCCATGCGGTGGCCAATGGGTATTTCATCGGTGCCATCAATCGGGTTGGAACCGAAGCTCCGTGGAATATCGGCGAATTTTATGGTCAAAGTTATTTCTGCGATCCTCGCGGGCAGTTTCTGGCGACTGGACCACGAGACCAGGATGCCCTGGTGGTGGCTGATCTGGATCTGGATATAATCCGGCAGGTCCGCAATACGTGGCAGTTTTTCCGCGACCGGCGGCCTGATTCATATGGGGCTATCGTGCAAGGCTAGCTGTGGAGTGCGGTGGCTTGACACCGCTTTCCATTTTCGGCGGCTTGACGCCTGTGGAGTGCGGTGGCTTGACACCGCTTTCCATTCTCGGTGGCTTGACGCCTGTGGAGTGCGGTGGCTTGACACCGCTGTGGTATGTGTTGTACCGGGCTAAGTCGCCTGGTGCTGGCAAGTTAGTCGCCTGGTGCTGGCAGGTTAGCGGCGATCCCAAAAACTATTTATTTTTATCTTACGCTTCTCCAGTCTTCAATTTTTAAGAAGACCTTCCCCCAACCCGAAACTACAGAAAGAAAAACACTGAGGAGTCGTGTCCATGTCCACTCACCCAACCCCATTGCTCGACCATCACACCATCGAAGACAATTTTCGGGAACTTGAACCTGCTCTATCAGATGCTGAGGCAATTTTAGAGTCAAATCGCTGCCTGTTTTGCTTTGATGCCCCCTGCACCCGAGCCTGTCCCACCCATATTGATGTGCCAAAATTCATTAAAAAAATTGCTTCCGGGAACTTAATTGGGTCGGCACGAACGATTTTTGAGGCCAATCCGATTGGCGCCTCCTGTGCGCGGGTGTGTCCGGTTGAAGCTCTCTGTGTTGGAGCCTGTGTCGAAAATGCCCTGGCCCATCAGCCGATTATGATTGGTCGGTTGCAACGATATGCAACGGATGCTGCCATGAAAACTGGACGTGACCTTTTCAAAGCTGGCGAGTCAAATGGAAAGTCGGTGGGAATCGTCGGATCTGGCCCGGCTGGAATTGCCTGTGCCACCTATCTGGCGCGCCTTGGATATGACGTGACGATTTACGAGCGCCGGGCGCTCCCTGGCGGACTCGACACCTATGGGATGGCTGAATACAAAATGACCCAGCGTGTTTCGCTTGAAGAAGTCCAGATGGTCGAGCGGTTGGGGGTCAAGATTCTGGTCAACACCGAAATTGGGCGCGATGTCTCACTGGCTGATCTGGAAAGCCGCCATGGGGCGATTTTTCTGGGTATTGGGCTGGGCTCAACCATCAAGCTGGGCATTCCAGGCGAAGAGGTACCGGGAGTCTACGAAGCACTTGATTTTATTGAACGGATCAAAACCCGTGAGTGGGCCCACGTTCCAATTGGAAAAACGGTGGCGGTGATTGGGGCCGGAAACACAGCCGTAGACGCCGCGACTCAGGCCAAACGACTCGGGGCCGAAGAGGTTTTGATGATTTATCGCCGTTCAGAACGGGAAATGCCCGCCTATAGCTACGAATATGAACTGGCCAAACAGGACGCAATTGAATTTCGCTGGCATACAGCCCCGGTTGAGATTCTCTCCAATGAAGATGGAACCGGCGTCAAAGCTGTGTTGTGTGTCCGGACTCAGCTTGGTGAACCAGATGAAAAAGGCCGCCGCAAATTTGAGTTCATTCCTGGAACCGAATTTGAAATCAAAGCCGATATGGTGGTAAAGGCCCTCGGACAGCAAAAACTGGTGACGTTTTTAAGTCAGATTCCTGGAATTGAACTTGATGAACTGGGTCGAATCAAAGTCAATCCAGAAACAAAACAAACCGCCAACCCGAAATATTTTGCTGGCGGTGATTGTGTCAATGGTGGGCGGGAAGCCGTTGATGCGGCTCAGGCTGGAAAACACGCCGCCCAGGGAATTCACGAACTTTTATCAGGAGAAAAAGTCAAATTTGCCGGAGCATAGGAGGTTTGTATGCGACAAGGCAGTCAGGGGAAGGTCATTGGGAAGAATGTTCGGTTGATAGTGTGTTTGTTCTGGCTCATCGGGGCCTGTTTTCTGGTGGGTGTGGTGGACTTAATCCAACCTTTACCAGCCGTTAGTGCCCAGAATTTTCTTCTGGATGAAACCATTCCTTCAGAGCCACCAGTGAACGAGTACAAACGCTGGTTTCGGCTGACTGAGGAACCAACGTATGCCCCAATGGCAATGCCCACTGGCTGAAATTTGGTTTTTGTCATCGGTGATGACGAGCGATCTGAGATGAATGAAGCAAATGCAAGGGTGTTTCAAGCCAGTTATGGCCATGTATATATCAATCCAGTCGGTTTTGCACCGTTAAAGGCTGGGGGCCCAGTACCGCCGGGAACCACAATTGTTCGGGAGAAACTCCCTACCAAAGACAGTACCGATCCAGAGCTTTTGGTTGCCATGGTAAAACGAGAGCCAGAATTTGATTCATTTGCGGGAGAAGGCTGGGAATTTCTGGTTTTTGATAAGAAAGGACCCACTCTCAAACGCCGTGAAACAAATAACCAGTGCTATCATTGCCATAAAAGCCAGCACCAAAAGGATTTTCTGTTTGGTCAGTATTTTTTGAAGACCTTCAAAAAGCGAACGCCAGACCCGTCAAAAACCGGTTTTCTGGCTCGAACCAGGTCACTGATCAACCTGAACGAAGATGGAAGATTGACGAATTGAGACAATGAGCGGTTTGGAGCCCAGGAACTGGGCTAGCCTGCTTGCGTCTACTTCGTGAACTGAAAAACCAAACCACTTCAACACTTAACCTGAGATAAAGTTAAATTTGCTGGCGCATAGGAGGTTTGTATGCAGCAACGCAAATTCGAAAGCAACAGAGTGCGAATATTTGCCTTGTTGCTTTGTGTCATGGGACTGGCTGGACTCTACTTTGGATTGGCTACTTTGGATTTATCCAGGTCGGCACCTTCCGCAAAGACGCAAAATTTCATTCTGGAAGTCCCCTTTCATCGAGAAAAAGACATTGAGACTTATAAAACCTGGTTTCGGCTAACCGAGGATCCAACCTTTGTTCCTAGACCCATGCGAACTGGCTGAGATACCTACTTCGTCGGGTCCGACGGAAACATACATGAGAATAGAGGCGGAGCTGAATCAAGTTACGGGCATGTCTATGTCAACTTCACGGGTTTGGCCTCTTTAAAAGCCGGCGCCATATTGCCGCCCGGTACCATGATCGTTCGGGAAAAACTTCTGTCAAAAACCAGTCAAAATCCGGAATTGCTGGTGGCAATGGTAAAACGTGAGCCAAAATTCAATCCGGATGGTGGGGACTGGGAGTTTTTGGAACTCAACAGCCAGGGGACAACCATCACCCGCCGTGAAACCCAGGGTGAGTGTTATGCCTGCCATAAAACACAGACAAAACAGGACTTTCTGTTTGGTCAATACTTCCGAAAATCACTGAAGAAGAAACCAATTAGTGGTTAGTGGTTAGTACATGGTGCCTGGTTCCTGGTTCTTAGTGCTTAGGAATCAATGTTTTCGAAGAACCAAAACCCAGGCACCAAGCACCAAGAACCAAACACCAAGAACCAGACACCAGTCACCAAATTGTTTCTTCATTCTTCATTCTTCATTCTTCATTCTTCATTCTCAATTCTTCACTTACCTTTCATTTCCCGGATCAGTTGGTCCAGGGCGCGTTCGCGGCTTTCCTGGT
>DAOQNB010000419.1:0-5841 GCA_035335845.1 Acidobacteriota bacterium
GGCACAACCTTGGTCGGGAATTACTCGACTCCGCCATTGCTTTTTGTCGTGAAAATGGCGTCAAGGTGCTCCATTTAGAAGTTGAGCGAGAAAAAGAGATGGCTCGCCAATTTTATGCCCGGACTGGATTTACAGACCATGACCGCTTTTTAATGACATTTGACCTTCGGTGAACCTATGAGTGAATACCAGCCAAAATCCAATATTTCTACTGCTTATGATCAATGGTCGCAAACCTATGATCAGGACGCCAATCGCACCCGTGAACTGGCCGCTGCCAGGCTTCGGGACAGTCAACTCCAATTGACCGGACGTCACGTCGTCGAGGTTGGCTGTGGTACCGGATACAACACCCAGTGGCTTGCCCGGCACGCCGCCAGCGTTCGAGCACTGGATTTCTCTCCGGGGATGCTCAGCAAGGCCCGAGCGCGCGTAACCACTGAGACAGTCCAGTTTATTGAGCACGATTTGACCCAACCCTGGCCGCTTGCTGATGCTTCAGCCGATCTGATTGTAGTGTTGCTGGTATTGGAACACATCGAAAATCTGGCCTTTTTCTTTTCCGAATCAGCCCGTGTGCTGGGTCCTGGCGGAGACCTCTATCTCAGCGAACTCCATCCCACCCGGCAACTTGCCGGACGTCAGGCTCAGTTTACCCATCAGGAAACTGGTGAACTGGTGCGGGTGACGGCCTTTCTTCACAACTTGTCAGAATATATCAAGGGCGGGTTTCGCGCTGGTTTTGAACTGATTGATGTGGATGAATGGAGTGACAGCGACGCATCTCCAACTGATCTGCCACGGTTACTGGCCGTACATTTCCGGCTGAAAAACAAGGAAGCATCTAACCACCATTTGCCTTGAAGCCAGTTTCGATATCTACCAAAAAAATACTACCCGAGCTAAAAAAACCGGTTCATGATGCTGCATTCCAATTCCCTTTCGGAGTATCTCATGAACCTGACGCCGCCCCTTCACGATGGAATCCATCCGACGAATGTTCAGGTATTTTTGAAAATTCAGGAGGAAGTTGCCCATGCCACACATCTTGGGTCATTCCTGGATGCACTCGCTCCAGTACTGAGCGAGTTTTTTTCCTTTGAAAGCCTCGTCCTGCTCCTCCCTGATGAGGAAACGGAAGGGTTGAGAGTTCGATACCAGCGTGGAACGGCAATCCCAACGCTGCCTGAATTCCACTCTGACCAGTTGTCAGAGGTGGAGCGCTGCCTGATCCACAATGGAATCAATCATTACCGGCTGTTTCCCTTCACAATTGCATCCCAACAAACGGGCTTCCTGATGCTGCTCGGGGTTCAACCGTTGGCGATGAGTCAGTCTGATTCAACGTTTCTGCAGGCTCTCCATCGGCAAATCTCAGTTGCCATTACCCAGGTCCACCGGGCTGAAAGGGCGCACCAAACCGAAACGGACCTCAAACAACGACTTGATCAAATGCAGTCGTTGCTTGAAGTTACCAATACCACGACATCACACCTTGAACTACGGGCGCTCTTTAAAGCTATTGCCGAATCCATTCACCGGATGATCCGCTGTGAAGGTGCGGCCCTGACCATTTACGACGCCCAAAGCGGCGGCTTACGGGCCTTTGCCCTGGAGCCACGCCCAGACTTTCAGCCCAAAGCGCCGTTGTTTATCCAGGAAGGTGACCTGTTGCCGATAGATGATTTTCCGATTACAGCAGCATTTCGAACCCGGCAAACCAAACTCGTTTCGCTTGACTTCCTGCAGCAGTCAAAGTCTCCCTTTGTCCAAAAAGCACTTGCCCTGGGATTTAAGTCAGGCTGTGCGGCACCGCTGATCTCTCAGGGCAAAGCGATTGGGACGGTGAGTGTGGTTCGATTGACTGAAGGTTCGTTCACAGCGGCTGATGCCGAGTTATTGACTAAAATTGCCAACCAAATTGCGATTGCGGTTGATAACGCCCTCAATTTTGAGCGTGCGCGCCAGGCTGAGCAACAGGTCACACGGGAACGGGACCTCTGGCGGTTTTTACTCGATGTCAACAATGCCGTCGTGTCACATCTGGACCTGAAAGACCTGGTGAAGACGATTGCTTCTCAATTGAAACATCTCATGCCGGTGGAGTTTTCTGGCATTTCGCTCCTTGACGGTGAAGGAACTCACCTGCGTGGGTTCACCTGTTATCTGGCTGGCGAAATTGAATTACTTGACGAAGGCGACGTGTTTCCGCTTGAAGGCACTCCCGGTGGTCTGTCATTTACAACCGGGCAACCGTTGCGTCTCGGGCACCTTGACCTGGATCAATTTCCGGCCAGCGCTCCATATAAAGCCGTCAGCCGGTGTAATTCGTGTTGTTTAGTTCCTCTCACGTCACATGGTCGCAAACTTGGATTGATTGGTGTCGGTAGTACTCAGGTGGACGCCTTTACCGAGGATCATCTCAATCTGCTGGTCAACATTTCCAGTCAGGTGGCGATTGCGGTTGAAAACGTGCTCAATTTTGAACGGGCACGGCAGGCGGAACAGCAGGCTTCGCGCGAGCGCGACCTCCTGCGGTTTCTGCTGGATGTCAACAATGCGGTTGTCTCACACCTCGATTTACAAGAACTGGTCAAAACGATTTCGACCAGCCTGACCAGCCTCATGCCGTTTGAAACCATTGGCCTGGCACTCTATGACGCTGAGCAAAATTACCTGCGAATTTTTGCGAATAATCTGTCAGCCGATCAGGGCTTACTCCGCGCCGGAGATGTTTTTCATCTGGAAGGCACCCCAGCCGGATGGGTGTTTAAGACCGGCAACGGGTTGTTGCTCAAACAGCCGGATTTTGAACGATTTCCAGCAGATCGAGACTATGTGGCGGCTCGGGGTCGGTTATCAGGCTGTATTGTTCCACTGATTTCACATGGTCGGAAACTGGGGGTGATTGGGATTAGCAGTAGTAAAACCAATACTTTCACCGAATCAGATTTAGAGTTGCTCAAACATATTTCCGGTCAGGTGGCGATTGCGGTTGAAAATGCGCTGGCCTACCAGGAAATCGAACTCCTGAAAAACAAACTTACTCAGGAAAAGCTCTACCTTGAAGAAGAACTCCATACAGTCTGGAATTTCGAACAGATTATCGGCACCAGTCCGGCGTTTCGACGCATTCTCAAACAGGTAGAAACCGTCGCTCCGACCAATTCAACCGTGCTGATTTATGGTGAAACCGGCACCGGAAAAGAAATTATTGCCCGGGCGATTCACAACCTGAGCGAGCGCCGCGACCGAACACTGGTCAAACTCAATTGTGCCGCGATTCCAACCGGGTTGCTTGAAAGCGAACTCTTTGGCCATGAAAAAGGGGCGTTTACCGGTGCGATTGCCCAGCGGGCTGGACGGTTTGAACTGGCGCATCGGGGAACGCTGCTGCTTGATGAAATTGGCGAAATCTCGCTTGAACTCCAACCCAAACTGCTCCGGGTGCTCCAGGAACAGGAATTTGAACGATTAGGGAGCACCCGCACCCAACGTGTTGATTTCAGGCTGGTTGCAGCAACCAATCGCGACCTGGCGCACATGGTTGAACATAACCAGTTTCGTCGGGATTTGTATTACCGCCTCAATGTGTTTCCCATTACCTTGCCGCCGCTGCGTGAACGACAGGAAGACATCCCGCTCCTGGTGCGATATTTTGCCAGCAAATTTGCCAAGCGGATGGGAAAACGAATTGAAACCATTCCGGCTGAATCCATGACCGCTCTCACCAAATATCACTGGCCAGGGAATATCCGCGAACTGGAAAATTTTATTGAGCGCGCCACCATCCTCACCTCCACACCACAACTGGACATCCCGCTGGCTGAACTCAAGCCAAAAACCACGGCTGAACTCCCTTCCGCCAACACCACTCACACCACGCTTGAAGAAAACGAGCGCGAGCATATTGTGCGTGTCTTGCGTGAAACCAACTGGGTGGTCGGCGGCCCGTCAGGAGCTGCCGTGAAACTTGGCCTGAAACGCACCACGCTTCAGTCGCGAATGGAAAAACTGGGCATTACCCGGCAGTGAAAATCGGGTTCCGGGTTCCGCGCTTCCGGGTTCCGGGTTCCGGGTTCCGGGTTCCGGGTTTTCGAACTTTCGTCCTTTTTGTCCCTTTCGTCCTTTTTGTCCTTTTTCTTTTAGTCTTTTAAACCCGGAACCCGGTTTTCAATGCCGAAATATCGGCACGCGCCGAAATATCGTCGGCACTGGCGTCGGCACACCTTCGGCGGAAGGCATAATAATCGGCATTTTAATCTTCTTAAATTGCTGTAATTCAATAGCTTACAAAATATTTTCATCGTCGGCACTGGTTTGGCAATTGAATTGCCATTGTATGGGCATCGAATGGAGACACGACAATGATGAAAATAACGGCTGACAGCACAGACAGATCAATCATAGTAAAACTGGAAGGCACACTCACCACCGATTGGGTGAAAGAACTCCTGCTTTACTGGCACGAAACCTTTGTTTACGAAAAGAACCGCTCCCGGCTCATTGATCTCAGAGGCATTACTTTTATTGACGAGGCAGGCAAAGCGCTCCTGGCGTTACTTTACCGAGATGGAGCCGAGTTGATTGCCGATGATCTGCTGATCAGAAGCATTGTTGACGAAATTACCAGACTTTAGGAAGGGTGAAACTATGTTACGGAATGTCATACTTATTTTTCTTTTGACTGCTCAAGTAGTTCACGCACAGACAGTTGCACAATCAGACACTCCACAGCCAGTTGTTCGGGAACGCATTGGTGTCAGCAGCACCAAACCCTATGCGCTTACCATGCAGGAAGCTATCACGCTGGCACTGGAAAACAATCGCGATATCGAAGTCGAACGCATTGGCGTACAACGCAAAGAGTTTGACCTGGCTGCCGCCAAAGGTGTGTATGATCCAACTATGGACCTGCAATTTTCATACAATCGCCGTGATACCCCGGTGGCTTCGTTTTTGGCAGGAGGTGAAAATGGGAAAGTGGAAAGTTCAGATCTGAGCAATACAACCACTTTTACCAAGCGCCTTCCCTGGCAGGGCGGAACGTTCAAAGCAACGTTCGAAAACAATCGGGCCACCACCGACAACCAGTTTTATGCCCTCAGCACTGAATTTCAAACTGGATTGCGATTTGAATTTACCCAGCCGCTGTTGCGCAATCGGAGCACCGATTCAGCCCGACGTCAGATCAAAATTAGTTCAAAACAACTTGCACTCTCGGATATTCAATTTCGGCAGCGAGTTATCGAAATTATTTCACAGGTCAACAGTGCCTATTGGGACCTGGTGTTTAGCTATCGCAATGAAGAAATCAAACGTGAATCAGTTGAGCTGGCTAAAACCCAGCTTGAACAAATCCAGCGGCTGGTTGACAAAGGACAAATGGCACCCAGCGAAATGATTTCGGCCAATGTTGAAATCGAGCGCCGAACCGATGAAGCCGAAGCCGCCCTTGAAGCTGTTCAACGAGCGGAAAACAGTCTGAAATCATTGATTTTACAACCAGATCGCTCTGACCTGTGGAATACAATGCTGCTTCCGGTTGATCAGCCGCAAATTGACCAGACCCTGACCTTACACCTCGACGAAGCGTTGAAAACCGCCTTCCAGAATCGTCCTGAACTGGAGCAATATCGAATCAAAGCTGATTTGAACAAAGTTGATGTTGATTATTTTCGTAATCAGACCAAACCCGAAGTGAATTTAATTGCCAGTTACGGCACCAACGGTCTGGCCGGAGAACAACGAACCGGAGATGATCCGCTTACATTGGCCAACCAGCCACTTTTTACCCGGATTAACCAGCTTTCTCAACTGGCCGGCCTCCCCATCATTACA
>DAOQNB010000420.1:0-5839 GCA_035335845.1 Acidobacteriota bacterium
CCCAGTATCAGGCCGAGCGCCGACGGGGACGCATTGTGGAGGCTGACATTGATGCTGTGCTGGCAGATGAACCGGAGGTCGTCATCTTTCCTCGAATGCTCACCCGGCGGCAATTGCGGCGCGCGATCCTGGTTGCCGGGTTGCGCCCGCTGTCACCGCAAAACGTAGAGTGGCAAATTGATGAATGTGGCCTGATGGAACGCCTTCGCCCGGATTTAGATGATCAGATCCGTCAGAATATTTTGGAAGGCAATGACGAAAGCGTTGCTGCCCGAACACTTTTTGCCGCCTGTTTTCAGCGGATTTCGGTGCTGCAACCTGAAGTGTCAAAAGGATATAGCCGTCCGCGAGACAGAGTTCTGGATGTCACCGGGGTTGATATTGACGAGGTGATCCATCCGTGGCTGATTCGGTTCTGTTCGGTCTTTCTGGATCAAGGAATGGCGTACTGGCCGATGCCGAAACGGGAACGGGGCCTGTATCAGGCTGTTCGTGACTTGATGCGCCAGCCTCTGATCATTGAACCGGCCCGGCTGAGTGGTCTTCGGCAACGGTTTGAGGCGCAGGCCAGGGCGGGTCTGACCGCCACGGATGTGGTGCTGCGCCATCTGGATCTTTTCGGGCTGGATACAAAAGGCTGGGAAGCGTATCTCACGGCTGAACTGCTGGCACTTTCTGGTTGGGCCGGGTTGATCCGACGACTGGAGGAAGACCCAGGACTGGCGCCTCATATTCAAATTCCCTGCACGTTGACCGATTTTCTGGCCGTTCGGCTGACAATGACAGCCGTGGCGGTAGATAACCTGTGGCGTGAGCACAACTTGAGTGGAAATATCTGGGCTGAATGGCGAGTCAAACCCCAAAAACCAGCCGTCTCAGAAACTGAACACATGGCAGCCGTGGCCCGATTTTTTGATGTTGCCCAGTTACTTGGGTTATCGGCCAAACATCTGTTGTCACTCAGTCACAAAGAGTTTCAGCGACTGCGCGAAGAAGTCACGCTCTTTGACGAACTCGAACGCTGTCGAATCCTCCATCTGGCGTATGAAAAACGCCACGAAGCATTGATCCTCCAGCCCCTGTCCACCCATCGGCAGGACATCACTGTCAAACGTACAGCCAGCCGCCCAGCCGCCCAGGTATTTTTTTGCATTGATGAACGGGAAGAATCCATGCGCCGGGCCCTGGAGGAACTGGCACCAGAAGTTGAAACATTTGGCGCGGCAGGGTTTTATGGCGTCGCAGTCAACTTCCAGGGACTGGACGATCCCCACGGCGTGGCCCTGTGTCCGGTTGTGGTCAAACCGCAGCATGCTGTTTTAGAGAAACCTCGCGAAGACGATCAACCAGCCTCTGTCCGGCGCCAGAATCTACGCCGACTCTGGTCCAATCTGGCACACACCAGCTATATCGGCTCTCGAACGCTCATCCGGGGCTGGATTGGCACCAGCGGGCTCGGACTGGTTTCAATTTTTCCATTGATCACCAGGGTTTTGGCACCGCGCCGCGCCGGGCAAATTCGCCACTGGTTGAGCCAGCAGTTCCTTCCGCAACCGCGCACCAGACTGACACTGGTACGCACCGGTGATACCGAAAAAGTGCATGACCTGCTCCTGGGGTTTTCTCCACAAGAACAGGCCGAACGAGTCGCTGGTGTCCTGAAACCGGCTGGACTGGTCGCCAATCACGCCCGACTGGTACTGGTGCTGGGTCACGGTTCGACCAGTCTCAACAATCCTCACGAATCAGCGCACGATTGCGGCGCCTGTGGTGGTCGGCGCGGGGGGCCAAATGCGCGACTCTTTGCGGCCATGGCCAATCATCCGGACGTCCGGGCCCGGCTACGGCACCTGGGGGTTGAGATCCCGGCTGATACCTGGTTTGTCGGTGGGTATCACGATACCTGCAATGATGATGTGGTCTTTTTTGATCAGGAGGAAATCCCGGCCAGTCACCGGGCTGAATTTGCCCGGATGGAACAAACGCTGGATCAGGCCCGGGCTGCCAATGCGCTGGAACGAGCCCGGCGATTTGAGGCCGCACATGCGGTTGTGTCACCGGCGGCGGCGCTCTCTCACGTCCAGGAACGATCAGAACACCTCGCCGAACCGCGCCCCGAATATGGCCACGCGACCAATGCCGTGTGTGTGGTGGGCCGGCGGAGCCTGACGCGTTCTCTCTTTCTGGACCGACGCGCCTTTCTGGTTTCTTATGATCCGGATCTGGATTCTGATGAACAACTGCTCACGGCGGTGCTCGGTGCCGCCGGGCCGGTTTGCGCTGGAATCAACCTGGAGTACTACTTTTCATTTGTTGATAACGAACGCTATGGATGTGGCACCAAATTGCCCCACAACGTCACCGGGCTGGTCGGCGTGATGAATGGCCACGCCAGCGACCTGCGGACCGGATTGCCCTGGCAGATGGTTGAAATTCACGAGCCAGTCAGATTGTTGCTCATTGTCGAAACCAGCCCTCACCGACTGATGAAAGCCGTGAACCGGAGCGCCGTGGTCTCAGAACTGGTGAAAAATCGCTGGATACGGCTGGCGACAATTGACCCTGATGACGGACATATCGAAGTGTACCGGGATGGCCACTTTGAACCCTTTTCAGAGCAACCGGTTCCGCTGCCCGAAGTCAGCACGTCAGTTGCCTGGTATTCAAACAAGCTCGAACACCTGCCAGTTGCCCGAATCAACCAGAAGCTGGCCAAATAATAAAAATCTGGAATGAATGTTATGAACTTGAGTTTTTTCCTTTTGCTCATTGTTTTGTTGCCGGGGTGTGCCTTTGCCACACTCGGACTTACCTGGCTGTTTGGAATGGAGATGTCGGAACGACTGGTCGCCCGGTTGACAGCCACCTGTTATTCACTGGTTACACTGGTTGCCGGCGGGCTCTGGGCAGCGATGTTTGTACAGGGACAGTCAAGTGTCACGACATCACTGGGCGACTGGTTTGAAATCGGGGACTATCACTATCAACTCGTGTTGATGGTTGATCGGCTCTCAATGCCGCTGGTGGCACTCAGTGTCGTGCTGGTTGGGCTGGTTGGTATTTTTTCGGTTCGGTATTTGCACCGCGATGCCGGGTTTTACCGGTTTTTTCTGCTGTTGCACCTGTTTGGCTTCGGCATCCTGCTGCTCTTTACGGCTGGTTCATTTGATTTGCTGATTGGGGGGTGGGAACTTGTGGGCCTGACTTCGGTGCTTCTGATTGCCTTCTTTCAGCACCGGAACGAGCCGGTGACCAGTGCCTTGCGCGTTTTTGCCACCTATCGAGCCTGTGACATCGGCCTGCTGGTGGCGGTTGTCCTGATGCACCATCTGGCCGGGTCAACCACCTATGCCACGCTGTTTCCAGCCGGCTGGCCAAATGGCGGCGGCGTGATTGCTGGCAGTTCGGCCACGATCCTCGGGGTGTTGCTGCTGGTTGCCAGCCTGGGGAAAGCCGCTCAGGTTCCATTCTCGGGGTGGCTTCCTCGGGCAATGGAAGGCCCAACTCCTTCAAGCGCTGTCTTTTACGGCGCGCTTTCAGTCCATGCCGGGGCCTATCTTTTGCTGCGGGCTG
The DNA here is from genome assembly GCA_035335845.1 of Acidobacteriota bacterium. Classification (GTDB taxonomy): domain Bacteria; phylum Acidobacteriota; class Blastocatellia; order Chloracidobacteriales; family Chloracidobacteriaceae; genus JACQXX01. The sequence continues at coordinate 3,574 of DAOQNB010000420.1, forward strand.
AGCCGATTTTGAAAGCTTCGCCTGGCGTTGCACTGGCAGTGGTAGTGGTTGGGATCCTGACTGCTATTCATGCCACGATGGTCGGGCGGGCGTGTAGCGATGCCAAAACGTCGCTGGCCTACGCGTCAATGGCTCAACTTGGGGTAATTTTTGTCGAGATTGGCTGTGGCTGGTCCTGGCTGGCCATTTTTCATATCACTGGCCATGCCGTGGTGCGGACGCTCCAGTTTCTGCGGGCACCGTCCATGTTGCACGACTTTCATCAGGTTCATGCTGCGGCAGGTGGGCATCTCGGCAAGACCGGGGCCCATTACGAACAGCTTTTCCCCGAATACATTCAAACCTGGCTCTATCGGCTGGCGCTGGATCGTGGCCATCACGATACCGTGCTGGATCGCTATGTGGTGGCTCCCCTGCTGGCACTGGCCAATCAGTTGTACCGGCTTGAAGAAGGCTGGAGCGTGATGGCCTTTGGCCCAACCGGAGAATACAGAGAATGGCTGATCACCAAAGTTGGTCTCCTTTCCCTGCAAAAGAAAGAGGAGGACATCAGTGTTCACTAAGTTTATGTTTCCCTGGATCAGCTTGAGCCAGCTTCTTTTGGTCATCTTTTCCATTGTCACCTGGCACATCATCACGGCGGACAAAGCGAGAAAAGCGGCGATTGTCGGGTTAGGGCTCAATGTGCTTTTCCTGAGCGCTGCGTTTGGTGAAGTCATCCTCGCCCGAGGCCAGACTTTGACCGAACCCTGGCCAGTGGAAGGGGTTCGGTCCCTGTTTGTCATGGATTCGCTCAATGCGCTTCCAATGATGGTGTTGAGTGCGCTGGCACTTGGAATGGTGATTTTGGTTCCCAGGCGAAAGCTGACGCCCCGCTGGCTGGCTGGCGTGTTGCTGCTCACCGCCGCCACCCTGACCGCCTATGCTGCAAATACCCTGATTTTGCTGGTCCTGGCCTGGGGGCTGGCGGTGCTCCCGTTTCTGGTCGGTCGCTTCTTCAGCCAGTTAAACGAAAGCCAGCTTCCGGCTCTCTCCAAACTGGCGATGATCGGGAGCGTTGCCAGTCTGGCTATCGGGGTCGGTATGATCATTTCCTGCAAACCAGAACTGGCATTCCAGCCCTGGATTGAACCCTCCAGCACCCTCACGGGCATCACGCCTTTCCTGCGATATGCGTTTGTGTTTCTGGTGGTTGCGGTTTTTCTCCGCCAGGGATTGGTTCCAGTTCATTCGTGGGTGGTGACAGCCTATGAACGTGGTCCCCTGCTCCCACTTACCCTGTTTTTAAACGGCCACCTCGGCGCGTTTCTTCTTGTCCGGCTTGTCAACCCGTTGCTTCCAGATATTGCCAGAGAAGCATTGCCCATCCTGGGGTACCTGGGGTTATTCACCGCTGCGTACACGGCCATTCTGGCACTGGCCGAACCTAAACCACGCCGACTCCTGGCCTTGCTCACAGTCAGTCAAACCTCGTTTGTGCTGCTTGGACTGCAAAGCAGCACCGTTGATGGTATGGTCGGCTCATTTATTCACTGGCAGGTGGTGGCGGTGGCAACGACGGTTTTAGCCGCCGTGTATGTCGGGATTGAAGCCCGATTGGGTTCAGCCATTGAAGGAAAAAATTTCCTGGGGCTGGCAACCGCAGCCCCCCGGCTGGCCGTCTTTTTTGTGGTTGCCGGGCTGGCCCTGGTTGGACTTCCGTTGACGCTTGGATTTTGTGCGGAAGACCTGTTGCTCCATGCGACGCTGGCCACGCATCCTCAGCTTGGCATTATCATGCCGCTGGTCACGGCGTTCAACGCCTTTAGTGTCCTGCGGCTGTTTGCCAGGCTCTTTCTTGGTCGCCCAATCGTTGAGGCTGAACTGCTGGTTGATGCACTGCCTCGCGAGCGGCTGGTTCTCACCTGTTGTTTACTCTTTTTAATTTTGGGTGGCCTGTTTCCCAGCGTACTGCTTCAGTTTCCATCAACTTCAGCCAGACGGCTTTCAATGCCGGCAACCACTGTTCTAAATCGAACCACAGGGGACTCGAACACATCGGGTTCAGGGTTCAGGGTTCAGGGTTCAGGGTCATAAGCGCCAGGATAAGAAACCCTGTGCCCTTTCCGTTGGCATCCATCGCTGATCTTGCGGCACTGGTACCTTGTCCTGACCGTGACCGTGGGCTTCGCACCACGGCTATTGAACGGCGACCCTGCGGGCCTAAAACTCTTATCCTGGCGCGTATGGGGCTGAGAGCTGAGGGAAATACAGGTTTATCAATAGT
>DAOQNB010000421.1:0-5839 GCA_035335845.1 Acidobacteriota bacterium
ATGAAGGATGAGGGATGAAATAAAACCAGTTCTTCAACCCGACTTCTTCAGCCCCTAGCCCTCAGCCCCAAGCCCGAAGTCTTCAGCCCTGGTTTTTTCAGCCCTGCGAATACCACAACACCGCGAAGAAATGACAAAATGTCCCGGCCAGCACGCACAAATGCCAGAGGAAGTGGTGGTATTTCAATCTGGTTGCGGCATAAAACGCCACGCCGCCGGTATAAAAAATACCACCGACGAACAGCCAGACCAGTCCAGCCATCGGCACCAAGGTAATCAAGGGCTTGATGGCAATCACCACCAGCCAGCCCATCGCCAAATACAACGCCGTTGAAAGCTTGTCAAACCGGATGCCGCCCAATGCTTTAAAGACAATTCCAGCAATCGCCATGCTCCAGACGATGCCAAAGAGGGTCCAGCCCCAGGCGCCACGCAAGACCCCAAGCGTGAACGGCGTGTAGGTTCCGGCAATCAGCACATAAATCGCAGCATGGTCCACAATTCGAAACAGATGCTTATGTTTGCTTGGTGGTAAAACGTGATAAATCGTCGAAGCCAGATACAGCAGCATCATGCTCGCGGCGAAAACGCTCACCGCCACAATTTGCAGATTGCTTTGTCCCAACGCCGAAGCGACCAAAATTGGAAGGGCGATCAGACTGCCGACAAATCCGGCACCGTGGGAAAGCCAGTTGGCGAGTTCTTCAGCCGGAGTGTAGGGGTGATGGTCGTGGGATTGCTCAGTCATGCCGGTGGAACTTCCTTACAAAGAGTTGGGTGTCGTGCCGAAAGATTTGCTGTGGTTCACCGAAATCCTGCCGGCAATATGGGCAACAGATTGAGATTGTCACTTTGAAGCTGCACCCTAAGCTGAAATTGGTTCAGGTGCAAACAGATTTGGAAAAAGCCGGGTTGGCAGCCGGGTTCATTCCAGTTGAATATCCCTAAAATTGGTGACCCACCCTGAATTTCCAAAGGCAATTCTCAATTTCCCAGGTTTCAGCCATAGAATACTTTTCGACAGATAAGTAGTTCTGCTATAACATCTTTACTCAATCATCGTCCTCATTCTTCTTGCTTGCCTTACCCCTAAAAATAGCCCATCACTGGTTGCGATTGATTCCACTTTGGGAGAATCTCATTTTGAATACCCAAAATTTAGACTCCGTTTCAAAGGAGAGGGTTCTGAATTCATTATTCCAGGAATCCTATTCTCCAGAACAATTTTATGAAGCGATTTGCCAGGGCAGTCCCGATGTCATCGTTATTGTTGATCGGCAAGGAAATATGGTGTTTGTAAATGACCGATCATATGAATTGTTGGGATATGCTCCGGAAGAACTGATTGGAAAAAATGTTGAATGCCTGGTGCCGCCACAGTTCACCGAGCATGCCCGGTTACGAGCGGACTACCATCGGTCGCCGGAACCCCACATTATGGGAAATCGGCCAATTTTGTCAGCCTGGCATAAATCCGGGGTTGAAATCCCGGTTGATATTGCGCTCAGCCCACTGCCTGAAATCGGAGGCCGGGTCGGAATGGTTTTAGCGGCCATCCGCAATGCGTTGCCTCGATGGTCAGCCTATCAGGAACAGTATGTTCAGAGCGTTGCCCTCAACGCTGCCGCCAACGGCATTATCATTACTGACTGTCATGGAGTTATTTGCTGGGCAAATCCTTCGGTTTCGCGGATGACCGGGTATAGTTTGAAGGAACTGGTCGGTCATCACACTCGAATCCTCAAATCCGGCCAGCACGAGCCGTCATTTTATAAAGACATTTGGGACACGGTTCTGGCCGGCAAAACGTGGTTTGGTTCGATTACCAACAAACGCAAAGACGGGAGCCTCTATTATGAAGAGCAACATATTGCTCCTGTCATCAGTGAAAAAGGCGAAGTGACTCATTTTATTGCCATTAAACAAGATATTACATCCCGCAAGATTGCTGAACTGGCGCTCAAGACGGCCAACGAAGAACTGAATCTCAAAATTGCTCAAATTGAATCACTCCATTACCAGCTCCGAGAACAGGCCATCCGTGATCCACTGACTGGACTTTTTAACCGGCGGTATCTTGAAGAAACGATGGTTCGTGAACGGGCTCGGGTCCGGCGCGAACGAAAAACCCTGTCGTTGGTGCTGATTGACGTAGACAATTTCAAACAGGTCAACGATACAGCGGGTCATGCTGCCGGAGACCTGGTTCTCAAAGCGCTGGCGGAACTGTTGCTTCGAACTACCCGAACCAGTGATGTTGCCTGCCGAATGGGCGGCGACGAATTTCTGGTGTTATTGCCGGGTGCTTCGCTCAAAATTGCGACTCAAAAGGCAGAGCACTGGCGCACCGCCTTTTATCAAGATCAGCACGAAATCTTGAGCCAGACAGGTCACATCCACTGTTCGCTTTCCCTGGGAGTGACTGAACTGAAAACCTCAGATGAGTCAACTGATTCATTGCTCAACCGGGCGGATGAATACCTCTACCTGGCCAAAAAACAGGGGCGAAATCAGGTGGTGGCATCACCGTGAGCTTCCACGTGTAGGTTTTTGGTTTTGCATCGCGAAGCGCTGCCGTTCGGATAGCCGGTCGGTTGGCCGCTCTGGGCCTACCACCGGAACCGAGAACCAGATTGGTTTGCACCCGAAAGGGTTGGTTTTCGCCCGGATGGGCAGCGATCCGGTGGTGTGCCCAAAGCGGCAACCCACCGGCTACTTTCCATCGCCCTTCGGGCGGAGAACGGCTCAACCGATGTTTTCCCGATGGAGTATCTCAAAGTCACCCTTTGGATTGAAGGCACAGCGCTTTCTCATAAACCCTTATTCGGAAATCGGTTCGGCCATGGCCACAATCACCTTGCGTTCCCCGGTGTAGGGCCGCCGTCCGTGCGAGACGAGCAAATTGTCAACCAGTTCCAGGTCGCCGCGCTCCCACGGGAAGGCAACCGTCACCTGATCAAATGCCTGGCGAATGATCTCCAGCGCCGCCGGGTCAATCGGTGTTCCGTCTCCGAAAAAGGCATGGCGGGGGAGTTCGTCCGGGGCGAAGCTCGATTCGAGCACTTCGCGGACGCTTGCTGGAAGATTCGTCACATGGAACAAATGCGCCTGATTAAACCAGACAATTTCTCCAGTTTTCGGGTGCTTCACCACGGCCTGACGAACCTGCCGTGTTCGCAGCCGCCCGTTCCCGAGCCATTCGAAGCCAATTTTTGCGCGGCGGCAATAGGTCTCGACTTCGGCAGGGTCGCTGGTTTGGAAGACGGTTTGCCAGCTTAAATCGAGTCCTTCGCCATAGTTGCGGACATACATCACGCGCTTTGTTTCAAACTCCTGGCGAATCTCCGCTGGAATCAGATTGTAGACCAGACGGCTGTCAGCCAGTGGCGTTTCGCCTCCCGTTGTGGCTGGAATGATGCAACCCAGCCACAACTTTTGCGGCCAGACGTGCGAATAGGCGTTCTCGTTGTGTTGCGGAATGCTGTGTTCGGCTGGATATTCAGTCGAAGAATATACCTCGCCTTTGACCTGTGAGCGTGGCGTTGAGCGCTCCTTGTATTGCAGCAGGTCCGGCGTCAAAACCCGTGCCGTGTGGTCAAATTTTTCAACTGTATCAATCCCAAAACCCCGGAAGAGAATCGCGCCATAGGTGGTCAACTGGGTTTCAATTGGTTCACGGTTGGTGCGGAACCATTCGGCCAGATCAACTTCAGGAGCGCCCGGACGAATCACCAGCGGGAGCCGGGTTGCTTCATTCAGAAATCCGGTTTGAACCAGGCTGGTGGTCGAAACTTTGACGGTTTTTGGCTTTATACGCAAAAACGTTTCACGGCTAAAATCTTTTTGCTTTTTCACGTGTTTTTCAGCCTTTGGCGTAGAGGAAAGAACCAGGTCATCAAGTGTAATTTCTTGATTCTGAATGATTTGGCTCAGAATCATTTTGAAATCTTCCAGCCATCGGGCAGCTGTTTCAGTATCGAACAAATCTGTGTTGAACTGGAAGGAACCTGAAATCCCGGCTTCATTGGCACGCAGCGACAGGAGCAAATCAAACTTGGCCGTTCCGCTTTCAAAGCCGTGAAGTTCAGCGCCGTGTCGGATCCTCAGCGGGTTGGGTTGGTTCAACACTTCAAGGTTGAACAACACCTGGAAAATTGGCGAATAGGCCGGATTGCGTTCCGGGCGGAGGGCTTCGACGACCTTTTCAAAGGGCACTTCCTGATGGTCAAACGCCTGGAGAACCGTTTCCCGAACCTGTTGCAAGGCGTCAGCGAAGGTCAACCCCGCATCAAAGCGGGCCCGGAGCGCCAGATTGCTGTTAAACAATCCGATCAACCCTTCAAGTTCTTTGCGTGGACGCCCAACCACAGATGTTCCAACCACCAGATCCGACTGATTGGAAATTCGGAAGAGGAGTGTTTGAAATGCCGTCAGCAATACCATGTACAGCGTGCTGTCTGATTGCTGTCCAAGTCTGGTCAAGGCATCAGCCAGTGATTTCGAAAGTGTGACGGAATGGAACGCTCCGTTAAATGTTTGTATGGCTGGTCGTGGCCGGTCAGTCGGCAATTGTAACAATGATGGTGCGCCAGAGAGGTGTGTTTTCCAAAAGGCCAGTTGTGTTTCGAGCACCTCGCCTTGCAGCCAGTTGCGTTGCCAGAACGCATAATCGGCAAACTGAACTGGCACTGATGGCAAATCAGGTTTTATTCCAACGCGGAAGGCGCGATAGGCAGTGGTCAATTCGCGCATAAATACCTGAATGGACACGCCATCGAAAATAATATGATGGACGGCAAAACCAATCAAAAATTCATCCGGCGTGCATTGCCAGTATCCCAGCCGAATCAACGGCCCTGTTGCCAGATCAAACGGCGTTTGGAGAAATGCTTTCACCGCCGGGTGTTTTTCAAACGGCTGGTCGGCTGATACCTTCGCGGTTGCCGTTTGTGAAAGATCAAAGAGCGGAAGACCAAACGTTTCAACCGGATGAATAACCTGAACTGGTTTTCCATCAATCGCACTGAACGTTGTTCGCAGGCTTTCATGTCGTGAAAAGACGGTTGCAAAGGCCAGTTTTAGCGCCTCTTCGTGGAGCTGACCTGGAATGCAAAGCACGCCGGGAATGATGTAAAACAGGCTTCCAGGTTCAAGCTGATCCAAAAACCAGAGCCGTTCCTGGGCAAACGAAAGCGGCAATTCCTGATCTCGCGGAACAGGAACAATTGCGGATGAAAGCCCGATTGTCAGTTCAGGTTGAGTTTGTTGGTCAATCCAGTGAGCCAGTTGCGTCACCGTTGGCAATTCAAACAATCGTCGGAGACCAATTTCGACGCCCAACTCTTCGCGCACGCGAGACACAACCTGCGTCGCCAGGAGCGAATGGCCGCCCAGGTCAAAGAAATTGTCAGTCGTTCCAACTTGTTCCAAATGGAGAACTTCCGCCCAAATTGCCGACAGTTGATGTTCCGTTCCGGTAGCTGGAGCAACACTTTCACCAGTTCCAAATTCAGGTTTTGGCAGCGCTTTTCGATCAACCTTGCCGTGAGAGGTCAGTGGAATGGTTTCCAGAAAGACAATCGCCGCCGGAACCATATAATCCGGCAGTTTTGACCGCAAATATTCCAGTAACTCACCGCGAAGAGACTCACCCGGTTCACTTTCAACCGATTGAGCCACGACGTAGGCTACCAACCGGCGGTCTCCGGAAACGTCTTCTCTGAGAATGACCACCGATTCGCGAACCTGTGGATGCTGATGGAGCGCGGCTTCAATTTCACCCAGTTCAATTCGGAAGCCACGAATCTTGACCTGCTGATCAATCCGGCCCAGGTATTCG
>DAOQNB010000422.1:0-5834 GCA_035335845.1 Acidobacteriota bacterium
TTCTCAATTCTTCATTCTTCATTCTTCATTCTTCATTCTCAATTCTTCATTCTTCTTCCGGGCGTCATCTTTGGCTTTGATTCGGCGGTTAAAGCGTTCAACGTTGATCGGTACCCGGACGTGCTTCCCTTCACCGATTTTTTCGGTTCCATCGTGGGCTTCAACGGTAAATGTGACCGAAGCTTCTGAAACTTCGATGACCTCGGCCCGAGCGGTTACGTGCATTCCGACTGGCGTGGCTGCCAGATGCTTGATATCCACACCATAGCCAACCGATACCCAGCCGTCCGGCAAAAATGGCTGAATCGCCACGGTGGCAGCCACTTCCATCAGGTAAATCATCATTGGCGTGCCATATACTTCAGGCATCCCATCGTGAAAATGGGCCACGGTTAAATCACGGGTCACGCGGGTAGATTTGGTTGCCGTCGTTCCGAGAGGAATCAATTCTTTCAAATTCATTGGGTTCAAAATCCTTTGTTGATTGAAAAGTTGCGCATCAGGACCACATCACTGATGGTGGTGCCCCGCTCAAGAGCCAGCCATTTTTCGTCCGGTGACCAGCTAAACCGGTAGATCATTTCATTTTTGAACTTCGTCACGGGTTGCGGAAGCGAACTCTCTATCGGGAGCTTCCACAGGTTGGTTATACCACGTTCAGTGCGGCCAAAGAAAAGTGACTTACTATCTGCGCTCCACTGGATTTTTGCCGGGTCAGGAAGGGACACATCCTGAAATATCTTCACCGGGATACCCTGTTCAAAATCCAGAATCGCCAGTCGAAGTGGCTGATCCAGTGATTCCCGATAATAACAGGCAATCCATTTTCCATCGGGTGAAATGATTGGGCGAGTTGCTTTTCCGACCGCCAGAAACACGGGTTCACCTCCGTCAATCGAGACTTTCCCAATTGCGGGCTTGCCATTTAAAAAGGTGAAATACACCACCCAGCGGCCATCAGGCGAGAAATTTGGGGCATATTCCCCATTGCCATGCGTCAGTTGCTGTAGATTTGAGCCGCTGGCTTCCATTCGCCAGATGTTTGACGGCCCTGACCGTTTTGATTGAAAGACAATCCAGTGACTATCCCGACTCATCACAGGTTCCAAATCGTGCTCAGGATTGACAGTCAACTGAACCTGTCCGGTCCCATCTGCATTCATTTTCCAGATATCAAAATTCCCACTTTGATGCGAGCCATACAGAATTTTTCCATCCGGTGTCCAGCTCAAGCCAATGTGTTCGCTGACAGGCGGCATAAACCCTGAAAAAAGTTGCCTTTCTGATTGATTGAGATCTGACGATGCGTACAGGCTCAGAGTGCACACCCGTGAAGTCTGCGTCATAACCAGTGCTGGTGTTTCGGTTGCCAGACTGAGACTCTGATAAATGCTAAAATCAGTGGTAATTTGTCGCAGTTTTTTTTCAGGCCAGGAAAGTTGCCAGAGTTGGTCACTCTGAGAACTATGCCGGGCGGTTCCAGTGAGCAGAAGTGAGTGACCATCCTGATTCCAGACCGCCTGTTCCACATTCCCCCATTCACGCAATGTAGCGTCCTGGGTTTCGCCAGTTTTAATGTTCATTACCATCAACTGAGTGAAGAACCCGGCGGCTTCATAGCCGCCAACCACAAATGCCAGTGATGTTCCATCTGGCGACCAGGCAGGCGCCGCGTAAGCAACAAATTCATTCTCCTGACGAGTCAGAACTGAGCGCGCGTTCTGACCATCAGCCTGAGCAATCACGATTGACGTGGCTTTCGATTCCGGCTGGCTTCGAATAAACGCCATGTGCCGACCATCAGGTGAAAACCCAACCCGGCTGCTTATCCGATCAACAATAAGCCTCGGCGTTCCGCCCAACACTGGAATTTCAAACAGCGCTCCCTGATCGGTTTGGGCGCTGGAAATCGGCAGCCAGCTATGCTCGGTGACTTCCTCAGGAACTTTATGTTGGGTGTAATACACAAAATTGCCATCTGTGGAAAACGTAAGCCCGACATATCGCACCTTTGCCGGAGGAACAATCACAATACTTTGAGGGCTGGCAATATTCTGTATCCAGAGGCTTTGCAGCCCATGATCATCAATTGAGTAGGTAAGGTACCGGCCATCAGGGGATATGGCAGAAAATTGCACCTGTCCATTGGATGTCAGCCGAACGACTTCAACCGTATGCACATCAGGGTCACTTTTTTTCGCAGCTTGCTGACGGTATACCCACCAGGCCCCGCCCAGGACGGCAACCAACACCATCGAAATCAGTGACCCGATGGCCCACCGCGAGATTTCGGTCCGGGCGGCAGGAGGATCAACTGAAACTCCAGCCACCTGTGACTCAACCTCAACCTGATCAATGGTTGAAGTACCAATTGAATCAATATCTGGAGATGGAAGAACCGCAGGTGATTCAACCAGTTGCAGAACTGGCTGTGCGGCAAGCTGTCGGCTGCGGTCTTTGACCGGAATCGGCACCACAATACCACCAGACGTCAGGCTCACGGACGCCAGGCTACTTTTTGAGGTCCAGGGGTCAAGGTCTCCCCCTTCACGAACTTCGGTCACCTCAGCCACAAAGCGATACCCACGCCGGGGAATGGTTTCAATCAAACGAGCTTCGGGGTGGCCCTCACCCAGGAGCTTGCGAAGCTGGGAAATATTTTGGGTCAGATTGCTTTCTTCAACCGCAGTTTCCGGCCAGACCAGTTGCATCAATTCGTCTTTTTCAAGCACCCGCCCGCTGTGTTCAACGAGCACCAGCAAGGTGTCAAACAGCTTCGGAGAGAGCGGAACCAGTTCGCCAGCACGGTACAGAAAGCGCTCACCAACATCTATGCGGTACAGGCCGAAGTCATAGAAGTGTTTGATACGCTTAGACATACATCTTTTCAGAACTTTTTGAGAACTTTTTGAGAAGATTTTGAGAACCGGCTCAAGACAGAAATTGGATTGGTCTGATATGAGCTAATCCTAAAGAACCTCACCTCACAAAACAAGTCAGGCTGAAAACCTTGGGCTGAAGAAACCGGGTGGAAGCAGTCGGGCTCAGGGCTGAAGAAACCGGGCTGAAAAAACCGGGTGGAAGAACTGATTTTCTTTCATCCTTCATCCGTCATCCTTCATCCCTTTGATTGCCCTGAGCTTGCGAGTCTTCAGCCCGGTTTCTTCAGCCCCAGGTTTTTCAGTCCCAATGCCTGTGGAGTAATAACAATGACAGTCAGTCTGGATTCTCATATCACAAGCGCCACCGAACAACTCGCTCCTGAAGCAGTGTTTGAACCATCCGCCAGCACCTCACTTTTCACCTCAACCACGATTCGCACCATGATTGTCAGCACCGATACACTGATTCGCAACCAATTGCGAAACTGGCTCGAAGACCGTCCCGAATTTGAATGTGTGGGGGAATGCGCCACCGGGTACGGCACACTCAAAGCACTCGAAGAAGGTGACGTGGAGTTACTCTTTCTTGACCATGAACTCCCCTGGATGGATGGCTTTCAGGTGGCTGAAACGATTCGCCGGTCACCATTGCCAGGCATCGTGCTATTGTCCAGTTCAGAACTCTTCGCCTTTCGCGCCTTTGAAATCCAGGCGGTGGATTTTCTGCTCAAACACGGTGATCGAAGCCGCTTTGATCGTGCCCTGCGACGGGCAAAAGAATTGATCCAAACCATCCGTGAACGCGACGTAAACCAGCAACTCTTTTCGTTACTTGAAAAACTCAAAACGCCAGAACCCAAATATCTGGAACAGGTTGTGGTCAAAACAACCCGGAATAGCTTTCTTCTGAAACTGAATGATGTCAACTGGATCGAAGCTGAAGGAAACTATGTCCGGTTGCATCTTGGTCGTGAATCACATTTGATTCGCGAAAGTATCAGCCACTTTGAATCAAAAATTGACCCCAAAATATTCACCCGGATTCACCGATCAGTGATTGTAAACTTCGAACGCGTCGCCAAATGGTATCCTCTGTTTCACGGCGATTATAAGCTCATCCTCCAGGATGGCACTGAACTGACGCTCAGTCGCCGCTACCGAAAAAATATGAAGACGATCTAGAAATGGGGGGACCAGCCTTGAAACCACCACTTCCGATGATTGACGGCGTCAGTCCAAGTTCAAAATGGCTGCCAGTCGGTCACTGGAAAACACTCTTTGATTTTTTGCAGGATCAATTTCCTGAAGTTGAGCCAGCGACGTGGCTTTCACGGATGGCAAAAGGACAGGTCGTGGATGAAACCGGGCGTTGCCTGGATGCGAAAAGTCCGTATCGAGCCGGCGCCTGCATTTTTTACTACCGGGAACTTGAATCTGAACCCTGCATTCCTTTGGCAGAATCAGTCGTGTTTCAGGACGAACACCTTCTGGTGGCAGATAAACCGCATTTTTTGCCCGTCGTTCCAGCCGGGCGATTTTTGCAGGAAACATTGCTTGTCCGACTCAAGAAAAAGTTGAATCTGGAGTCGCTGGTGCCGCTCCATCGGATTGATCGCGAAACGGCGGGACTCGTTCTGTTTTCGATCAATCCAGCAACCCGGAATCAATACACGAGACTGTTTCAAAACCGAACTATCGAAAAGGTTTACCACGCTCTGGCACCACAGCCTTCACACCTGTCATTTCCCCTGGTTCGACAGAGCCGGATCGTCCCTGGCGAACCTTTTTTTCGAATGCAGGAAATTGATGGTCTACCCAATGCCGAAACCTGGATTGATCATCTTGAAACCCGGAACAACCTGGCGCTCTATGAGTTACGGCCACGAACCGGCAAAAAGCACCAGCTTCGGGTGCATCTCTCAAACCTTGGAATTCCAATTGAAAATGACAGCCTCTATCCCAATGTCAACAATGACGGCGAAGATGATTATGCCAGACCACTGAAACTGCTGGCCAAATCGGTGGCGTTTCGTGACCCAATCACCGGGCAGGAGCGGTTTTTTGAAAGCACACAAACACTTTCATTTTCAGCATAAGCTTACGCTTGAACTTCGAGCCACAAGATCAGAACATTGTAAGAAACCGCAGCATTTCGTGCCTGAGCCGATCTTCCTGGTTGGTCTAAAAAATGTGCTGGGCAGGGGCTAAACCTTCCAGGACAACGAGTTCTTTTGGTTCAGGAGCTGTTTCGAATTGTTCGCGGATTTTCGTCAATCGGACAAACTCTGTATCGTCATGGCTGAAAATGGGTAGTATTTACTGATTACCATTTCAGCCACCAAGCTGGCGCTGAACCGCAGCAAAGTCAAAGTACACTTTCTCATTCATCAGCCGATCTTCTTCAAAATCAAAGATGCAGACCAGTGCAAGCTCAAGCTTCTTCCCTTTCGCTGGAATCCCAGCCCAGTCTGCCTGATGAGTACCTGTCATTCGAGCTTCGACAATCACAGCATCATCGGCATGATGAAACTTGATTGGTTCAAAATGAAAATCCGGGAAACCGGTCACTAAACCACCAACCAGGTCCCGAACGGGTTGTTCGCCTTCAAAAACTGCGCCCATTGGGAAAACTTCATATCTGGGACTGTGAAAGCTGGCAATCATGGCGTCCAGGTCAGCGTTGTTTTCCGCATCTATATGACGCTGCACGGCTTGCTGCCGTCGTTCGCGAAGTGAAGCGGTATCAGTTGACGTCATCGCACGTACTCCTTCCTCTTTCTCATCGTCTGAAATTATCGTGGCGGATACACCATTACAGAAACACCATTTCGAGCAAGGATGGTTTCCAAATCACCCTCTAAAAATTGATGTGCGGTATCCTGTGCTTTCAGGCAGGCATCCAGGTGGGCCAGCGTCAGCCCACGTACAAACAGATGGGCCTCATCTCCGGAA
>DAOQNB010000423.1:0-5821 GCA_035335845.1 Acidobacteriota bacterium
CGCATAAACTTCTCCTTTCCCTCTCAAAAAACTCCAACTAAGATAGCACATACTTTTCCAACAACCCCTGTCAGTTTTCTAACTTAAAAATTCCCTTCACCCAATCGTCAAAAGGATACTGCCCAATGAATCCCATCAAGCGACGGAGCGGCCTGTCAATCAAGCTTCCGGATGCCTTTAAGCTCCTTGAAGCCGAGCTACAACGTGATGAATCACTGATAAGTGATATCCTTCCTGAGCTACCCGAACTTCCTGAAGCACCTGAACTTTCTGATTTGCCAGAGCTGCCCGAAGCTCCAAAGCTGGTTCTTGACACACTCGAAGAATTCAAAGGCCGGGATAAACTGATTCAATCGCTGGTGAAAAAAGGATTTCAGCCGATTGATCAGCTTGAATTAGAGCCGGTGTCCCTGCTGCCACCTGAAGGACTGAAACTGGTTGGAAGGCCAGCCAAACGTCAGACGTTCAAACTGAGCCTTCCGGTGTTGCCTTCTGAGCATGCGGTTGTGTTGCTGGAACAAGATGGCGTGTATACCTGGAACTTTCCTCGCCCAACACCGCCTGTGGTTCCAAAAAGTGCCGAATCTGAGGGCGAATCCAGTCTCCAGGGTGAAGAAGCCCCCGAAGAAAAGGTCCTTGATTTTGAATTTAGCCTGGAATCTGAACCGGAACCAACCGCAGGTGAACAGCCAAAAATCAAAGGGCTGGTCGGTGATTTTCTCGCGGATAAAATCAAAGCCTATGTGCTGAAATTTGCCGGTGACTGGGCGGTGGGAAAGACGGCTGAATTTTTGGAACGTGATATCCAGCAAGGATTGATTTCGATGCCGTCAAGCACGTTGGAAGACTGGAAACTCGGGGTTGATCTTTCCTCAGTTGCCAGCCGGTCTGATCGTCCGGCCAGAATTTTGCTCTTTATCCACGGCACGTTTAGCAGCACCAAAGGTGCCTTTGGCGCACTCACCGCCAGCGATTTTGGCAGGCAGTTTTTGGAAACGGCCCTGGCGAAATATGATGCTGTGATTGGGTTTGACCACAAGACTTTGAGCGTAGACCCAAAGGTAAACGCCACTGATTTGCTCACTGCGCTGAGCCAGTACCCGTGGAATCAGCCTCCACAATTTGATGTGGTCACGCATAGTCGTGGCGGACTGGTGTTTCGCAGTCTCGCCGAACTGGTCTTGCCTGGGTCAGGCTGGAAAGCCAGTTTTGACCACGTCGTGTTTGTTGCGGCAGCCAATGGCGGAACACTGATGGCCGAGCCCGACAACTGGCACTATCTGGTTGATCTCTACACCAATCTCGCCGTGGCGACTGAAAAGGTCATTGGCGTGATTTCAGGAAATCCGGCAACCGGCGATCTGCTAGGAGAAATGCTGTCCGGGATTGGAAATTTCATTCAATGGTTTTCCACAGCGGCCATCACGGATCAAGCCGTGCCAGGATTGGCTGCGATGGAGCCGGACGGCGATTTTATTCGGAACATCAATCAAACCCAGCCGGGCCAGCCGACAGTTGAAAATAGTCCTTACTTTGCGGTCATTGCTGATTTCGAACCAAAACTGTTTGGGCGCCACGAACCCAAAGAATTCTCAACGCGGTTGTTGCAATGGGTGGCAAATGGCGTCGTTGACGAACTGATGCGTGGAACGGCCAATGATCTGGTGGTTGATACACCCTCCATGACCTGCATTGATCCGCAGGCTGGAAACTGTATCAAAGACAAGCTGGATTTTGGCAAAACCCCCGAGGTCTACCACACCGTCTATTTTACTCGAAAAGAAGTCACCGACGCCTTGACGCGCTGGTTTGGGCTGTAACCATTTTGGAGTGCTGCAACTTGTTGTCACTGTATACCAAAGCTGCATCAAGCTGCAGCACTCCGAAAGCTTTTATCTGCGAGGAAGAATCGAACGATGAACCCTGAAGCTCTCAAACCAGTTCTGGTTGCCGATCAATCTCTGGCACGTCGGCTCGAACTGGCCGAAGCGCGCAGTTGTGCCGAATTTGTCGAAACCCGAGCCAGACTTTTTCCTGAAATTCAGGCTGAATGGATTGAAGTCGCGGGGGCTTATGCTCTTTTTGATGGGGTGGCTTCGCCAATCACCCAGACTTTTGGACTTGGGTTATTTCAAAACGTAGAACGCTGTGATCTGGAACGGATCGAAGCGTTTTTCACTTCGCAGGGCGCACCGGTTTATCACGAAGTCAGCCCGCTTGCTGAACCAGCACTCCTCACCTTATTGAACGAACGCGGGTATCATCCAATTGAGTTTACCAGCGTGATGTTTTGTCCGATTCATGGTGACATTCAATTGGAAGTCCCCCGGAATGAACGAGTTCAGGTTCGGCTCATCACACCGGATGAACATGATCTGTGGGCTCAAACAGCAGCGGATGGATTTCGTGGATTTCAGAACGTAGATGACCAGATTTTGGAATTGCAGCAACTCAATGCCCGACGTCCTGGGGCATTTTCATTTCTGGCGGAACTTGATGGATGTGCTATCGGCGCCGGGATTTTGTATCTCTGTAATGGTGTGGCGCTATTGGGTGGCGCCAGCACAATTCCTGAAGCCCGACAGCAGGGTGCCCATGTGGCGCTGCTTCAAGCTCGAATGCGTTTTGCGGCTGAACACGGATGTGATGTCGCCATGATCAGCGCCCAGCCACCCGGAGGCGGTTCGCAACGCAACGCCGAACGGCACGGGTTCAAAATTGCCTATACCCGCATCAAGTGGCATTTGGTGTTTGAGGGACCTTAGAATTTGGAGGTTTTTATGCAAAAACAGCCGACTCCAACCTGGTTTTTTGTGCTGGTGGTGGTTCGACTCGGACATCGTTTTTTATTGGTTCACGAGCGCAAACACGGCCAGTTATGGTACCTTCCGGCGGGACGAGTCGAGCCGGGTGAGTCCCTGGTGCAGGCCGCCCAACGTGAAACACTCGAAGAAGCTGGAATTCCAATCGAAGTTGACGGTGTGCTGCGATTTGAGCACTCACCTTCTCTGGAAGGCAGCACCCGTTTCAGAGTGATTTTTACGGCTCATCCAGT
Source organism: Acidobacteriota bacterium (assembly GCA_035335845.1). GTDB lineage: Bacteria > Acidobacteriota > Blastocatellia > Chloracidobacteriales > Chloracidobacteriaceae > JACQXX01. The sequence continues at coordinate 3,056 of DAOQNB010000423.1, forward strand.
TGATGACACTCCGCCGAAGACCACACCTGATGCAGACTCCCTCGAAGCTGCCTGGTTGACCCTGGAGGAAATACGTCAGCTCCCGTTGCGCGGCGAGGAAGTCGTGAACATTCTCCGGCAGGTGGCCTATGGAGCGGCGATTTATCCGCTGACGATTCTCACCGCCGAAGGTCAGCCTTTTCTGAATCAAACCAGGAAGATCAATTGAGGGAAACAAAATCTCACCACAGAGGACACAGAGGAACACAGAGGAAAACCGAAGAGGAATGAAGAATGAAAAAAAATAACCTGATTTTCTCTGTGGATTCCTCTGTGTCCTCTGTGTCCTCTGTGGTTTGAAAATGCTGGATTCTTATTCAATCCCACAGCGGTATCAATTTGTTAGCCTTTTGTCCACGGGCAACACATACAAAAACTCGTCGCGAATGTTTGAAGAACTCAAATCAATTCAAAGATTTAAGTGGTTTGTCCACGCGTGGACAAAATGTTTTATTTAGTTGTGTTTGGATAAGCTGATTGAAAGAAAGCCGACACTGGATTCAAGTCGGAATGGATGACCTTTTGAAGATCAATCAAGTTTTTTCCTTTGAATGGACCTTTCTTTAGCGTGGTGTTTCCCGTGACACAGATTCTGGAAGCTGATTCGTTCAAAATTTCTTCAATCCCGGTATCAAAAGGGATGACTCCGACTGCTGCCTGGATAAATTTGATTTGCTCCAGGTCAATTTTTTTCGGAAGTGAGAGTACCAGATAAGGCAAAAGCTTTTCATACAGCGGAAACTGGAGCGTGAACCGCTCTGAACATGATTCACCTGGGTTTAACTTTTGGAGTTCAGCACCGGTTTGATCAAGTTCGATAATGATTGAACCCGAAGTTGAATACAGGTGTGTGCTGAGTTCAAGAACCTTCCGGGCATCATTTGCCTGGAAGTAAACACCTTTCGACCCATTGCTCCATTGTGGACGTGACGTGACATAAACAGCACAGTTCCCTGAATTATGAATTTTTATTTCGACTTCTATCTTCTCACGCCTTATTTCAACCGGGTAAAGATCAACTGTGATGGTTGATTCTGAGTGGTTTTCCTGCTGAACTGTGGTTTTTGCTGGCAGAGTTGCTTGACCAGGCAATGAGCCACCAACCATCAGAGCCAGAGTAAAAATGAAGAGATGGACAGTCCCAGGGTTCATCGTATTTTCTTTCATTGATAAAAGTAGCTATGAAATTGTTAGTGTTTTGTCCACGGGTAACACATACAAAAACTCGTCGCGAATGTTTGAAGAACTCAAATCAATTCAAAGATTTAAGTGGTTTGTCCACGCGTGGACAAAATAAGTTTGCAAGGTTTGTTTCAAGACTTTGTTGGTGCGTTCGGATCAAATGCCCCATGCCGTCCAGCACCGTCGGCAAAGCGCTGGGCGCCGGCCTGGGTTTCAGTCTGCAACACCGGTCTGGCATTCTCAAATTCAAAAGCCACGGCAGCTTCAAATGGCCGGTCAAAGCTTTCATAAGCGGATATCCGATCTGCCCGCAGGCAGGTTTGTGGAAAGGCTGCGAGTTGCCAGGCGAGTTCTTCGGCGGCTTCGCGAGCTTTACCGGTCGGAACAACCCGATTGACCAGGCCCAGGCGCAGTGCTTCTTCAGCCAGAACGGGCCGTCCGGTCAGAATTAAATCCAGGGCGTGGCTCAAACCAATCAGTCGGGGCAGCCGGACAGTGCCTCCATCAATGAGAGGAACTCCCCACCGCCGACAAAACACACCCAGCACGGCATCAGCTTCCATCACGCGAAGGTCGCACCACAAGGCCAGTTCGAGTCCGCCAGCCACGGCATACCCCGAAATGGCAGCAATCACAGGTTTGGAAAGAATCAGGCGTGATGGTCCCATCGGGCCATCGCCAGTCGGCTCAAGACGATTTCCGTTTCCAGTGGCAATGGTTTTTAAATCAGCACCGGCGCAAAACGTCCCGTGGTCGCCGCATAAGACACCGACCAGTGCTGTCGGATCAGCTTCAAATTCACGGAACGCATCAGCCAGGGCCTGAGCCGTCGGGCGGTCAACTGCATTGCGGACTTCGCGGCGATCCAAAATCACAGTCGTCAGCGGTCCATTTTTTTCAATTCGAAGCGACATTGGTTTCTCCTTGATAGTTCCTGAGAGCGCCGGCATCCTGCCGGTAATTGATTGAAGAGCGACTCAGTGATATCAGCTTCACTATTTTCCTTAATCTGACTCCTCGCTCCTCACTACTCACTCCTCGCTTTAAATGTGGTACAGTCTCGTTTCCTCCAATCCCAAATCATTTTTCCATTTGAAAAGGTTTTTATGAAATTTGACTCAGTATTGTTTTTCTTGACGATCTTCTGGCTGGTTGTGACGAATCTGGATGTGACTGCAGCGGTGATTCCTCAAACACCTTCGCTGAGACCACTCCTGAGCAAAGCGGTAAAGGCCAACAAAACGGTTCGGTTTGCAATTGAAGGAATGCACTGTAAGGGATGTGTTCGAGCAATTGAAACTGACGTGTCCTCAATCGTGGGGGTAAAAAGTTGCAAGGTCAACCTGGAAAAGAAACGCGCCGAAGTCACTTTTGACCCAATTGCTGTTTCTGAACAGATCATCATTGACCGCATCAAGAAGCTGGGCTACACGGCACGAGTGGCTTGAGAACCGGGTTCCGGGTTCCGGGTTCCGGGTTCCGGGTTCCGGGTTCCGGGTTCCGGGTTCCGGGTTCCGGGTTCCGGGTTCCGGGTTTTCGAAGTTT
>DAOQNB010000424.1:0-5778 GCA_035335845.1 Acidobacteriota bacterium
AGGTTTCTTTCTATTCGCTACAATTTGCTGATGTGGCTGTGAATCAATTTCTCCCAGTTCAATGCATTTTGTATTCTCAAGTTTCTAATAGAACTGATCACCTCTCACCTCCTACATCTGATGAATTTCCTTGTTAGGCCATAAAAATTTGCCACACTATTGCTTCCTGATTTTTCCAGCAACCTGATTTTTTCTACAGCAAGAACCTCTTTTGTTTTTCCAGCCTTCAACGTATCGTTGCCGCCAAACAGCACAGTCTTTCATCCCCCCAGCTCGTTTTTCCCCGCACAGCACGTCTTGATTTGTTTCTGGTCGCTTCCTGCTTTTTCAGCGCCGGATGACGTCTTCCTGCCCACACGTCGTCCAGGTCGCGAAAGCACACAATCACACTGTTTTGCTACGTTCAAGGAGTCACCTTTATGGTGGAACAACGGCGCTTGTCTGGAAATATCCCTTTGTTACAAAGAACCTCTCACCGGCTCGACACCGCTTCTCGTCATTACCGATCACTCTGGCTGAGACTTCGAATGCTTGGCCTTGTCGGACTGATGCTCATTCCAACACTGGTTCCTTTTCCTTTTCAAGAAGTTACGGCGGTATCGCCGTCACTCTTTTTACCGGTGGTTGCGGCACAACAAAACACGCTGACGTCACAGCCTCCGAGCGGGGAAACACTCACGTTTCAGGACACCGAAGTTGATGCGCGTTCGGAAGACATTTCCATCAGTCTTACAAACACCTCAGCTTTTACCGTCAACATTACTCGCATTCTGGTTTCTGGCCCGAATGCGGCTGAATTTGATGTCACCCCAAAGACCGGGTTTCAAATCGGTCCCAATCAGCCTCCGCAAACCGTAACGGTGGCGTTTACACCACGCGGCGAAGGGACGCGCAGCGCGACGTTTACCATCCACAACAGCGTGACGGCGCCGGTGGCATTTCGCCTGACCGGAAATGGGCTCCGGCCTGGCACGGGTGGAACTGATCAAAAACGCCTGGTTGCCGCTCATTACCTGCGCCGGATGGGGTTTGGCGCGTCTCCGGCGGACCTCGAAGCGGTGATCCGCATTGGCCCATCCGCGTACGTCACACAGCAACTCAACCCGCAACTTATCAATGACTCGGTGGCGGAAAGCAAATTACCGCCGTTTAGCTACGACTCGGAAGATCCCTTCGACCAGACCCGCCGTCGCTGGGTCGCCCGGATGACCTATTCTCAGCGCCAGTTACAGGAAAAGATGACACTGTTCTGGCATGAATTTTTCTCGGTGTCGGTTCACAAAGTCCCCGGACGCTACATGGTCGAACACGAAGCGCTCTTGCGAAAAAACTGCCTCGGGAATTTCAAAACCATCCTCACGGAAATGTCCAAAAATAACGCCATGCTCATCTGGCTGGACAACAATTATAATGACGGTAATGCCTATGATGACGAAGGCAACCTCATTCCTCCCAATCAGAATTTTGCCCGTGAATTGATGCAACTGTATTCGATTGGTCCGGTCAAACTCCGGACTGATGGAACGCCAATCACGGATGGAAGCGGCGTTCCAGTCCCAAGCTATACCGAAAATGACGTTCGGGAAATGGCCCGTGCCGTCACCGGATGGATTGCCGGAGACGAAAATGAAGACAATATTCCACCCAGCGCGTCCCGATTTGAACCGGGAAACCACGACCAGAATAACAAACAACTCTTTGGAACAACCCTCGTTGGCCGCAAAGGCGCGGATGGTGTTCGCGAAATTGAGGACGTCGTTACCCTCCTGATGCGCCAGCCGTCGCTGCCTCCGTTTATTGCCAAACAATTGATTCAAAAGTTTGCCAGCGAAACACCGTCACCAGCCTATGTCTCGCGAGTCGCGGCTGCATTTACCCGGACTGGCGGCAATATCAAAGAAACCATGCGGGTGCTGCTCCTGGATGCTGAGTTTGCCAGCGCGGCCAATATCCGCAGCCAGTACAAAGAACCGACTGAACACGTGATTGGTGTCGTTCGGGCACTCAATGGCACAACCGATGGACGCAAACCAATGTGGGTAATGGAAGGGTGTGGACTTGACCTGCTGGCGCCACCATCAGTGTTCAGTTTCTATCGCCCAGGCCAGAAAGTTTCCTTGCTCGACACAGCGTTGATTTTCAACCGTGACAATGGCGTCGCCTGGATTCTGGATAATGATTTTGGGACGACGTTTGACTACGCCCGAATTATCCAGCTCAACCAGTTGACGACGCCGACCAAAGTGGTTGATTACCTGTCAAATGTCATGATTGGAACCAAGATGGATTCCACCTTGCGCACCCTGGTGATCAATTCAATGGAAAATACAGTCACCGTAGACAAATTTGTCGGCGCTGCCTGGCTGATCAGTTGTTCAGCCGATTATCAACGGAACTGAATTTGTATCAGGGTTCAGGGTTCAGGGTTCAGGATTTTTTGAAGGTAAGGGATCACGGATAAAAAAATCACCTTTTGTTCAGACCTTCGCCACGTAGCGGTGGCTGAATTGAGGCAAGTCGTTTACGGCCTGCTGCACCAGGGATCAATATGACCAAAATTCAAAAAACCAAAAGCCCGAAACCCGAAACCCTGAACCCTGAACCCTAAAGGTCTGCCATCGAGCGAGGAATACATCATGAAACGACGAACATTTTTGAAAAACAGCATTTTGACCGCGATTGGCGTGGGATTTGGCAGCGGGTTTGGTCAGTCAGCCCTGGCTCAATCCGACCGGTTTTCAGGTACCGTTCAGGCCAATACCGACAAGGTTGTGGTCGCCATCAACCTGTTTGGAGGCAATGACGGCCTCAATACAGTTGTTCCGCTGGGTCAGTACGCGCGCTACCTGGAATTGCGCCCTACCCTGGCACTGACCCAGTCGGAACTGTTACCAGTTGCGGGCGGAGCCGTCGCCCTTAACCCTGGAATGACTCAACTTCAGTCACTGTTTAACAACAACAAAGTGGCGATTATTCAGGGTGTCGGCTTCCCTCGCAACGGTGTGGGGTTATTTGATCACGAACGGTCACAATTCGGGTTTCAAAGCGGATATACCAACGGCGCCGCAACCAATGCCACCGGCTGGTTGGGCCGCTACCTGGAAAGTATTGGCGGAACGATGATTTCACCCGGCGTAGACTTTGGCGGTGGCGGATTGCTCCTGCGCGGCACGACCAAAATTCCACTCGCCATTGATAGCATTGAGAGCTTTGATCTGTATCCAGGCGATTCGGAAGACTGGGATTTACGCCGCCAGACCTATCAACAAATGATGAATGTCGCGATTCCTGCCAGCCCGGTCGGTGAATTTAACCGCAACCAGCGCAAACGGGCACTTGAGCAATCCACCATTGTTCAGCAACAGGCTGGAAATTATGTTCCGGCAGTTCAGTACCCGGCGGGAAATCGCGTGGCCGATAAATTGAAGGAATGTGCGGCCATGATCAAAGCCGATTTGGGTGTCAGGGCGCTGAGTGTCGGATTTGGCGGGTTTGATACCCACGACACACAAAACCAGAAAAACCCAGGCGAACTGGGCTACCATGACTTTCTGCTCAAAACCGTGAGCGATGCTGTCGGAGCATTTCAGAGTGACCTGGAAGCCCAGGGGCTCGGCGGGCGCGTGATAACGGTGATTTTTTCAGAATTTGGACGCACCCCGAATGAAAACACCAACTTTGGAACCGATCATGGATATGCGTCGCTGATGTTTGTAGTTGGTTCAACCGTGCAGGGCGGGCTGTACGGACAATATCCCAGCCTGAATGAAACTGACTTCTTTTATGACAATCTGGATGTGAATACCGATTTTCGGTCAGTCTACGCCACAATTCTGGAACGGTTTTATGGCGTCAATCCAGCTCCGATCCTGGGTCAGTCTTTCCCTGTCATTCATTTTCTGGCCTGAAATCCTCTGTTCCTGGTCTCTGTGACCACGACAGGCCAATGTGGAACACTCCCTCACCACGCTGTTCAAGCATCAACCTCATGTGGGTTGAGGGTGTGTTCCTTTTTGTCTTCGGCGAGTCTCTCTTTGTCCCCACCTTAGAATCTAAACCAATACACCTTCAGAAAAAACCACGGTATCCGCAGAATAAAGCTCTCAAAAACACTCTTCCCCATAAGCAATAGTGCTCTGAACGAAAGGACTTCTGGTTGATCTGCAAATGAGTGTTGCTTGAGAAAATGAAGAGGAAATCAATTTGCCATTTGCAAGTTGCCTTTTAGTTAAGGGGAACTGCCTCTAAGGGGGAGACAGTCGAGAGAGAGCGAAACAAAAGACAATTGCAAATGGCAAACGCTTGTATAAGGTCAGAATTATTTGCTTTTTATCAGATTTGACTGGCTGTGTCACTCCTCATCAGTGTCTAATTTTCGAAGAATCGAAAAATCTTCCTGGTTTGCGGCCTCCCAGCTTCCCTGGCAACTGATCGAAGCCTGCTTTCCTCAACCCAGCATACGCTTGCCAGTCTGTAGCTCAGGCGTATCCGCCTGGAAAGATCGGTTGTGCGCGAATCAACATTTAGAACGTGAAGATTGTGGCAAATTCAGACCGGAGATTATGGGTTGAAACCGCAGGAAGCCCACGAAAGATCGGGAGCCCTCCAGCCGCATCGAGCGCAGCATTTGCTGACCGGGTGCGATAATAGGTTTGCTCAAAGGCAAAAGTCACAAACGGGTTGAGCTTGTATTGGAGGTTCACTGCAAACATATCGCCCTTGCCGCGAGGCGCCGCAAACCGGCGGGCATCACGCGAAACGGCCTGATCAAAGCCATAGTGCAGGTACGCACTCCAGCCGGCATGGCGGCCTTCCGGATTGGCGCCAAAGAGGCTTGAAAGTGGAAGTCCCAGGTTGATAAATCCACCCTGGGCTCGAACCGGACGTTGTGCAGCTATCGTTGGAACACCGTTTTCCAATCCAAACACCACCGTTGACGATCCATCAATTGAAGGCGCATTCGCCAGATTGGTTAACCCGTAGGTGTCGGTGTATTCCGAATAAAGCTGACCGGCAAAAAAGCGGCGTAAGTCCTGACCGTTCCAATATTTGACCAGGAGCGTGGCAAAACGGGTCGGAAGCTGGGCTTCGAGTGTGTAGCCATACCGGCCAGATTCAACCTCAGCACCCCCTGGAAACGCTGATTTATAGGCGGTTGGAACGTCTGAAGCTTTGACAATTGCTTTCCGTTTGGATTGCATAAAACTCACAATCAACTGGGCGGGAACGACCCCTTGTGACCGATCAAGCTGAAACTGGGTGACAAAACGGCCCATGATTTCAGGACGGGCCGAATCAGTACCTTGACGTTCCCCAATACCAATCTGGTCTGAAACATTGGCTGGCATATTGCCGAACGCCGGGAGCGTCAGCGCAAATTCAGGTAAAAATTGCCAGTTCCGTTTTCCACCGGCCTTCCACAAAAAACCGGTTTTGATTTGCGGTGTGCGATCATAGAGCGTCCCATAGCCAATACCGTGGCCGGTGGTTTCAATCAAATTTGGAAGGGTTGAAGAACCAAACGGCGTCCAGTCCTGACCAAAGAGCAAAAACCCAGCGGTGTTTTCTGTGAATTTGCGGTCAATCCGCATATAAGCCAGCCTGAGTGTCGGCGCATTGGATCGGATCGAACCAATATTGCGGTTGCTGGCCCGGGCGAAATTGCCTTCGAAATCAAGTTCGAGTTTCCCGGTAATCGTGGTTTTAGGCGACGGGTCGAGCCATTCAAAATTGGCCCCAATCCGCAAACTTCGGGCCTTGATATGAAAACTCGGGGAC
>DAOQNB010000425.1:0-5775 GCA_035335845.1 Acidobacteriota bacterium
GGTAGGTTGAACGAAGCACCGAATTGAGCAATTCCGGGTAGTTTTTGCCTTCAAACGGACGGCGACCGGTGAGCACTTCGACAATCAACACACCAACTGAAAAAATATCGGTTCGTTCGTCGGTGGCACCGCCGGTGAGTTGTTCGGGGGACATATACCCAAACGTGCCCATGACCATCCCTGGTGTTGTCAGGCTGCTGGGGTCAGTGGTATTCATCAACCGGAATTTTGCCAGTCCAAAATCCAGAATCTTGACCTGGGCTTTTCCCGAGCGGGTTCGAGCCAGAAAAATGTTCTCGGGTTTCAAATCACGATGAATGACCCCAGCTTCGTGGGCCGCCTTTAATCCTTCCAGCAGTTGATCAACCCATTCGGCCACAGTGTTTGGATCAAGTTGCCCACTTTGGATTAATTCCTCACGGAGCGTTCTTCCCTCAACCAGTTCCATGACCAGATAGGCCCCGGTCCTGCCAATCAATCCGGAAGTATGCACCGTGATGATATTGGGGTGATTGAGACGGGCTGCGGCACGGGCTTCGCGTTCAAACCGGCGTAGCGCCGCGGCGCCTCCAAGAGCACTAGTGGTCATTACTTTCACGGCAACTGACCGGGCTAATCTTAAATCCGTTGCCTGATACACGGCGCCCATTCCACCTTTTCCAAGCCGGTGTTCGAGCCGGTACTGGCTGTCAATCGTGCGTTCGACCGGCACCGTCGAGACCAACGTCGCACCATCTTTGGGGCAAAGCTGATCCGAAAAATCATAACAGTCACCGCAGGTTGGGCATTCTTTCAACAGGTTGACCTGATTTTGTTCCAGGCGGGAAAGCACTTCCCGGTTGAGGGTTTGTTCCTGGTCAACTTTGTGTTTGAGCCATTCGATTTGATACACGCTTGCCATGTGCTGCGCCAGGGTTTGGAGCAATCGCTGGTCGTTGTGGGTGTAGGGTTGCTCAGATTTCTTTTCTCCAAGCATCATCAGCCCGACCAGCAGTCCATCCGGGCCAGTCATTGGTACCAGCAATGTAACCTGCAAGTCTTCCAGCCACGCCTGTTCCCAGGCCGGGAGTCGAGTTGAGGCTGGAAAAGGGAATTCACGCGCCGTGGAATGCCCTTCCATCAGACTCAATATCCGGGCCGAATCTGGGATATACAGTTTCTTTGAATCACTGCCAGATGAATACCCAAGCGTCAGCGCAGTTGAATTGGGCGCCCGATAGAAAACCTGGATATGTTTGGGATGGAGCGCTGCCTCGACACTCCGGCTGACACGATGAGCGATGTCGGTTGGCGAGGTCAATTCTTTGACTTCGCCAATTAACCCCAGCAGGATTTGTTCACCGTCATAGGCTTGGCGGAAAAAACGCCGATCAATCCAGTGGCGTAACGGGGTCCGAAACTGCAAACTGAGGGCTGACAATATGACCAGCCCGGAATAAATCCAGTTTTGAAACAAAAATTCAGCAATCGTGCGATGAGGATTGGTGGCAACGCTATAGAGCAACCCGATGACCGGCAAAGCCAGTATTATTTGAAGGACATTTTTGGCCAGCAAATATTGGAGACCCAGCCGGATGACAACACTGATATCAAAAACTTTATGTTTGAGAATGGCATAGGCGGTTGAGATCGGAATAGCAATCGTGGCCAGGTTGGCAAGCAAAGTAAGCCACCACAACTGACTCAGTGGAGCGGGGGAGAGAACGGTATTGATCAGGGCTGTGACCAGGAGTGGGAAAAAGGCCACCAGTGTTCCATAGCTCACCCATTGGATTCGCCGTCGCTGATCTGGATCCTGAACCAGGCGATAATTGCGCAGGACCACCGCGAAGATCATCACAATGCATCCAGAATGCACAAAAAACAGGAGTTGCAAGGCCACTGGCCAGAAATCCAGGGTACGGTAGTTAAAATCAGCCAGTGCCAGTGGGTTCAGAAATTTACCGCTGTTGAGCCACCACCAGAGGAGTGACAGGCACAGGGCTGAACCATAAAAAAAATACTGACAGGTCGTCCAAAATTTCCCTCGTGGGACTGTGGCCGGAAACCGGTAATAAAAATGAAAGGCCAGTGCGGTTTGGAATTCAATCAGGTTATGGATCGGTGCCCAAACTATCCAGCTTTCTCCCTGCAGGAAGACCATTTTGGTGGAAAGTGTGTTTTTCAAAAAAGTAATTGCCGCAACCAGCAGGGTGACACTGCCCAACCGGGTTGTGAATTCATCAGGTTTGAGAATTCCAATGCTCATTCCCACACCAAAAAACACAGCCCCAATCACAAACTGCATCAACAGGAGTGGCCACATCTGATGGGTGTCAGCCAGTTGACTGGTCAGGGAAAAATCCTTTTCTGTTCCATTTTGGATCACACGAATGGTGTATGGGCCGCCAAAGGGTTGGACCCATCTGAGGTATCCGGGACCATGGGTTGCAACTCGGGACTCATGATTGATGGCCACTAACTGGTCGCCAGCCTGGAGTTTCCCGGCTGCCGGGCCTTGCGGATCAACGTGATTGACCTTCCAGCAACCTTTGGGCTGCTCGACGGCTGACCAGCCGATTTCCAGTTGGAGTGGTCCAAGCCGATACAGTTGAACCCCCGCAAAAATGAAATACCCGAGCAGAATCAGGCCAAAGCCACAGATCATCCAAAAAAAAGCTGGCTTGACCGGTTTTTTGACTGGTTGATGGCTGGCTGGTTGGACAGAGGCTGATGTGGCGACCACTTCAGCCGCGATATCGCCCGGTGGTGATTCAATAAAATCTTCGGCTTCGGTTTCAAATGCCAGGAGTTGTTCGACTTTCTGGCGCAACCAGAGATCATCGCCGCATTTGTGCGCCAGAAACGCCGCCCGATCCTCAGGCTTGAGGTCAAGCGCTGACTGGCAGAGTCGTTCGATTTCATCCCAACGCTCAGGTTTCATCTGATGCTCCCTTGAGTTCAGAGAGCAGCCACAATTTGGCCAGGCGCCAGTCTCGTTTGACGGTTTCGACCGAAATTTTCAACACGTCAGCGGTTTCCTCCAGGCTCATCCCGCCGAAATAGCGAAGTTCAACAATTCGGCTTTTTCGTTCGTCAAAAGCTGCCAGCCGGGTCAGGGCTTCATCAAGTGCGACCAGTTCGGCATAGCGTTCACTTGAAACCAGAGCGGCTTGATCAAGTGAAACTTTCTGGAAATCACCCCCTCGTTTTTCAGTTTTTCGGGCCAGAGCATGGTTGACCAGAATGTGGCGCATGGCGGTGGCCGCCACCGCAAAAAAATGGCTTCGGTTTTGCCAGTGAACATCCGATTGGCCGGCCAGCTTGAGGTAGGCTTCGTGAATCAGCGCAGTGGTTTGCAACGTGTGGCCGGCTGGTTGCCCGCTCATATACCGTCTGGCCATCTGGCGGAGCTCGGTGTAGACCAGCGGCATAAGCTGATCCAACGCAGCCTGATCGCCACGATTCCAGGCTTCGAGCAACACGGTGACTTCCAAAGGGGAAGAAGCCATAAGCGGGACCTTCTACGGCTTGTCAGAAAAAGGTTCAGCGTATCGTCTTGAACCAGAGAGAGTTTAGTGATTGAGTGCTTCCAAAAACGGGGCCAGGTCTTCAGGCGACCCTGCCAGAACAGCTTTTTGGTACAGAACCATCAATTGATCTTCATCCTGAATTGTCTGAATAGTGGTGACCTGATCTGGCGTCAGTTCACCAAATTTGAGTTTCAAGGTGAGCAAAAGCATTTCAATTTTTGATTGTACCCGGCCACGGGCTTCACCACGGGCTTCACCACGGGCTTCACCGCGGGCTTCACCACGGGCTTCACCGCGAGCCTCGGCAAAACGTTCGATACTTGTCACATACGGCATATGATGTTCCTCCTCATATTCTTCTAAATCTCTTTGAAACTGGTTTTCCAGATCGGTTGGTAATTGCATAAACCAGTCAATCAATCGAAACAGTTTTCGAACTTGATCCGCCGAATATCCCCGTTCATAGAGCGAACGGACAATCCGAAATTTCCATTCGCGGCGTGTTTGAGGTGCGTGTTTGGTTTCAAGGGTTTTCAAATGCGCCAGCACAATCGGCGCAAAGCGATTCTGGCTCTGTTCGAGGCCATCAACATTTAATTTGACAAGTTTGACGGTTGGAAACTGAACGACCATTCTATATCCCCAGAATGCCCATCCAAATTCCTTCGGAACCCAGTCTGGATTTGAATCTCCCAACACGACCAGACTCACGACGTGTTTCCCGAATTCATCAAACAACCGGGCGTCAAATCGAAAAATCCGTTCGGGGAAATCCGCTTCCCACTGGCTTTGGACCTCGACATGAACCAGTACCCAGCGTTTTACGCCATCAAGTGTCTGAACTTCCTTGAGTTTATCTGCCACCTGGCGGCCCATTTGGGCAGTTGCCGTCACTTTCTGAAATTCCTTATCGCGTGATTGAGGCGGGATACTCCAGTCAATGCCGTCGTGGACCATTGGGAAGAGCAATTCCAGAAAGTCTTTGAAATATTCATCGAGCGCCTCTTTCCAGGGGCTGTCATAATCGTCTCGAAGTGATTCGGGCTCCACAATTGATTTCTCCTGACCGAATTGTTGAAAAGAAAGACACCAGATCAGTTTGTATTGGATTGAATCTTCTCATTTTCCCGTCTGAAAAAAACCTTGTCAATCCAGCCAGTTGCGTGTAAGTAAAAGCCTTTCCGACACACTGTTCCTCCATCGGTTTTTCAACCATTGTTCCTCACCAAATTCAATTGGTTCGCTTTGAGGTTCCGACCAATCGCTGTCTGGTCGTTCCTCACGGGTCAAGTTCTTCCAAAATCCACCTGTTTAAAGGAGTTCCCTTGATGACCAATTTTTTTCGGAAGTTCATGGCGGGGTTGTCTCGTCCTACCGTTCTTTGGCTGGGATGCTCGATGTTGTTTTTTTCCTCAACTGTTTTGGCTGACACGACAGGCGTGATTGTGGGAACGGTTCGGGATCCGCAAGGCGCGGTTATGGCGGGTGTCACCGTCACCGCTCGCCAGTCGGCGACGAATCTCACGCGCACGACCGTAACCAATGACGATGGAAATTTTCTGTTTTCCGCGATGCCGATTGGGGAATATGAAGTGGCGGTTGAAGCCACCGGGTTTCAAAAGCGAATTGGTTCCATCCGGCTGCAAATCAATCAGGAAACACGGGTTGATTTTACCCTCTCTCCAACTATCGAAGACGTGATTGATGTCCAGGCGCAGAGTGAGATTGTGACGGAAACGGCGACGGTGAGCACCGTGATTGACAACCGAAAAATTACCGAACTTCCGCTCAATGGCCGCAATTTTCTCCAGCTTGGAGCACTGATTCCTGGCGTGGCCGTAGCAGCAGGTGGGGGTGGTTCGGAAGGTGGCTCGTATGTTGGCGCATTCAGCGTTGGTGGTCAGCGTGACCGGGCCGCCAATTATCAGCTTGATGGCGCCGACAACAACCAGGGAATCAACAACAACGCGGCGGCTTTTGTGAATGTGGACGCCATCCAGGAATTCACCATTATGACGAGCACGTTTAGTGCTGAATTTGGGCGTAACTCGGGCGCCGTGGTGAATGTAGCGACCAAATCGGGGTCAAATGATTTTCACGGAACGCTTTTTGAATTTCTACGCAATAACGTGTTTGATGCCCGCAATTTCTTTGAAAATGCAGGTAATGCACCAGATTCAAAGTTCATTTTGAACCAGTTTGGCGGCGTGCTGGGCGGTCCGATCAAACGCGACCAGTTATTTTTCTTCATGAGTTATGAAGG
>DAOQNB010000426.1:0-5773 GCA_035335845.1 Acidobacteriota bacterium
TTCCGGGTTCCGGGTTCCGGGTTCCGGGTTCCGGGTTCCGGGTTTTCGAATTTAGGTCCTTTTCGTCCTTTTCGTCCTTTATGTCCTTTTTGTCTTTTCCAAAAAACCCTGACCCCTGACCCCTAATACCGTTGCCCTTCCGGCTTATCCGTGGCGTAGCTGTGAATTGTGTACTGGATGCCTCGCCCGGCGACTTCCTGGCGAACAAGCTTAAATCCCGGTTCAACCGCCGGACGATTGACAATAAAGGAAAGCGCGGTTGTTTCCCGGCCTTTGGTCGCGTCAAACGCATTCAGTTTGATGTAATGGCCGGGATACACTTTTCGGCACTCATTCATTTCAAACAGAATGGCGGCGGGGTCTTTGAGGTCAAACATGGGCATTCCCCACATTTCCCAATAGGTATTTCGTGGATGCGGGTCATCGGTGTATTCGATATTGATGGCCCACTTGTTTTGAAGGCAGTAGTCAATTTGTTTTTTGATTTCCTCTTCGGTCAGATCCGGTAGAAAGGAAAATGTGCCCTGAGTCAATCGCATATCAAGCTCCTTCTTTGGGGACGAAAGCGGCGTCAAGCCGCCGCACTCCACATTGAAAGCGGCGTCAAGCCAGCCGCACTCCAAAGTTCATCAGGCTGGGGTGACCATCGGAACATAGTCCGCGGTGTCGGTGGATTCATAGTTGAACGAAACGTCTTTCCAGGTATCGAGCGCCGCACGGAGCGGGCTACACCAGCGAGCCGCTTTCTCCAGAATCTCTGGGCCTTCGGCCAGATAATCGCGCCCTTCATTTCGGGCCTGAATCATAGCTTCAGCCGCTACCCGATTGGCCGTGGCCCCGGCCTGGATTCCTTGCGGATGTCCAATCGTTCCGCCGCCAAACTGCATCACCACGTCTTCACCCAGATAATGCAGAAGCTGGTGCATCTGCCCGGCGTGGATTCCACCTGAAGCCACCGGCATAACTGGTCGGAGCGACGCCCAGTCCTGTTCAAAAAAGAGTCCGTTTTCGAGCTGGATCGGGTTTTTCGCCCCGCGTAAGGTGTCATAAAACCCTTTGATCATGGCCGGGTCGCCTTCGAGCTTGCCGACGACGGTGCCAGCGTGCAGGTGATCAACCCCGGCCAGCCGCATCCATTTGCAAATCACCCGGAAATTGATGCCGTGGTTCTTTTGCCGGGCATAGGCTGAATTTCCAGCCCGATGGAGGTGCAAAATCATGTCGTTGCGGCGTGCCCATTTCGCCATGCTTTGAATCGCCGTGTAGCCAATCACCAGGTCAATCATAACAATGACACTGCCCAGGTCTTTGGCAAATTCAGCGCGTTCATACATATCTTCCATAGTGCCAGCCGTGACATTCAGATAATGCCCTTTGACTTCACCCGTGCTGGCTGATGCCCGGTTCACACCTTCCATGCAGTACAAAAACCGATCCCGCCAGTGCATAAAGGGCTGGGAATTGATATTTTCATCATCTTTGGTGAAATCAAGTCCACCTTTGAGCGCTTCATAGACCACCCGGCCATAATTTTTCCCGGAAAGCCCCAGTTTGGGTTTGATGGTCGCACCAATGAGTGGCCGGCCAAATTTATCAAGGCGTTCGCGCTCAACCACAATCCCCGTGGGCGGCCCTTGAAACGTTTTGACATAGGCCACCGGGATACGCATATCTTCGAGCCGCAGGGCTTTCACTGCTTTAAATCCAAATACATTGCCGATGATTGAAGCCGTCAGGTTTGGAATGGATCCGTCTTCAAACAGATCAAGGTCATAGGCAATGTAAGCAAAATATTGTCCTGGTGCGCCCGGCACCGGATCAACCCGATAGGCTTTGGCCCGATAGACCTCACAGGCTGTCAATCGGTCTGTCCAGACCACCGTCCAGGTAGCAGTCGAAGATTCACCCGCAATCGCCGCCGCTGCCTCGATGGCATCAACCCCTTCCTGGGGAGTTACCCGAAACAAAGCCAGCACATCGGTATCTTTGGGGATGTAATCCCCATCCCAATATCCCATCTTGGCATAGGGCAGTACCCCTGCTTTGTAACGGTCCTTTGCAACCATACCTGTTGTCATAAATTCCTCCGCAATAAGCAAAACGTGAGCGCTTGAATCACTGACGCTCACCAACTTTTGCCTTACGCATAATATGCTTTGGCTTCGGCCTCACGGATGAATCGTTCAGCCGTGAGAACATCGTCAACGCTGCCAATAATCATTGGCACGCGCTGGTGTAAAGATTCCGGCTGAATCTCCAGAATCGGCTGTTTCCCGTCAGAGGCACGGCCTCCGGCCTGCTCAACCAGAAATGCCAGCGGTGATGCCTCATACAACAGGCGGAGTTTCCCTTTCGGGTTCGCTGAACTGGCTGGATGGAGGAAAATCCCTCCGGTCAAGAGAGTCCGATGGACATCGGCGATGGCTGCCCCGATATAGCGCAGGTTGTAGGTCGGACCATTCTGGCCGCTCTTAATGCTATTGAGATATTCCACAATTCCTGGAGGCCACCCTTTGGAACGCCCTTCATTGATGCTGTACATCGTCCCTTTTTTTGGAATCCGGATATTTTCATGCGACAGCAGAAATTCCCCAATCGCCGGATCAAGGGTAAACCCGTGAACCCCATGGCCGGTCGAATACACCAGCATCGTACTGGCGCCATAGACCACATACCCGGCGCAAACCTGATGTCGCCCGGCCTGCAGGCAATCTTCAATCGTTCCCTTCCCGCCGGATGAAACACGTCGAAACACTGAAAAAATCATTCCGACGCTGGCATTGATTTCCAAATTGGCCGAACCATCCAGCGGGTCAAACAAAACAACATATTTTCCGTTGGGGTAGCCCTCGGGAACTTCAAGTGGGTGTTCGGCTTCTTCAGAGGCCATCACACACACCTGACCTGAGCGTCCCAGCAGGCCATGCAGCAGGTTATGGGTAAAAATATCGAGTTTGGTCACCTGCTCGCCCTGCACATTTTGATATCCGGCGTGGCCAAGAACATTGCCTAACCCGGCTCGATTGACTTCGTGGGAACTGATCTTGGCGGCCAGGGCCAGGGTATTGAGCAAAATTGATAGCTCGCCAGTTGCCCCAGGCGACTGGCGCTGTTGTTCGAGAATGTGTCTTGAGATGTTAATGACGTCATGTGACATAAGTTGAACCTTTTTGGGGCTGAGAAATCCAGGGCTCAGGGCTTGGGGCCGAGAAATCCAGGGCTGGGGGCTTGGGGCTGAGAAATCCAGGGCTGGGGGCTTGGGGCTGAAGATTCGCAAGCTCAGGGCTGAAGAAAACGGGTTTAATACCAAGCCCGAAGTCTTCAGCCCGACTTCTTCAGCCCGAAGTCTTCAGCCCGACTTCTTCAGCCCGAAGCCTTCAGCCCGACTTCTTCAGCCCGAAGTCTTCAGCCCCAAACCTGAAGTCTTCAGCCCTGAAACAAATGCCGGATTGGCGACTGAATCAGTCCATCCATGTGGTCCTGGCAGTTGATGAAGTCCCCAATCGCCAGCAGGCTATAGAGCGTGTCGAGTGGGAGCGCCTTCGTCAGCGGTGATTCCAGGTCGGGAAGCTTGCTTTTGCGCAGTTCCTTCCATTCAGTTGCCGACGGAACATAGAAAAAGTCACCGAATCCGGCTTCATCAAATCGTTTGTACAATTGATCACCGTCAATTGTCTGAAATTCGGCAGAGGCTCTCAGTTTGGTTAAGAACTCAATAAATTCAGGCTCCACCTGATACAATTTCTGGATTTTTTCCAGCCCTACGCGGTCGAGCACTGCTGGCTCAATGGTGAGCTGATCCGCATAGTCTTTATCAACGCAATTTTCCAATTGATCTGGCGACACCAGTTGCTGGTTGAGAAACTCTTTCAGCACCGGATACGGCACGGTGTACACATCACATCCAGCCGTTAAAACCATGGTTTGCCAGCGTCTGACACTGGCCAGCATATTGAGCGTTCGACAGCCAAACTGATCGCGCAACTGTTTGACATAGCGCTGAGTGGCCAGTACCACCTGTTCACCGAGGAGTTCAGAACCCAGTCCCTGGCTTAATCGCCCGAGGAACACATTGGTCCGATGGGGGTTGGCCAGCAGCACGGCTGCGACAATTTGGCGAGCCGAAAATGTCGCGGTGAAGTTGACTGGAATTCCTTGATTCTCAAGGTCCCGCGCAATCAGAAGTGAATGCGGATAGTGAGGCGTAAATGGAACTTTGACAAAAGCATTTGGAACCGCACGGTTCAAGCACCAGCCGATTTGTTTGGACGCTTCCGGGGTGGGTGCCAGCGAAGTATGCAGCTCCAGGCTGATTTCCCAGGTTCGGCCTGCACTATAAAAATCCTGAACTTCACACCCGAGCCGTCCATTGATAATGCTATAGATCAGGATGGTGGCCTGCTCAAGCGTCAGTTCAGGTTTGAGTTGTTGTAATTGTTCGATCCAGGCCACCAGTGTATCGTCCGGGTCACCTTCAAAAAACCGGTTCAGGACTTTGACCACCAGGGGCTGGTTGGTGGTGTTTCCATCAACGTCCTCATACAAAAAGAAATTCTGATCGTCTTCTGACTGGACGAGCAGATCATACATTTCATTTTGATCCGCCGTATCCGTGTAAATGTGTGCCGTGCCGCAATTTTTGAGGGCGCGAGCCAGCGGATGCGGAATCAATCGAATTGCTTTGACGGGTTTGCGTTTGCCTTCAGCTTTTTTCATCAACTCAACAATTTTCTGCTCAAACAAAGCCGAAGCCTCAAGCGGTAACAATTCGCGTTGCGGTGTCGTCATGGCATTTTCCTGCTGCTGTGTGAAGATGTGTGGGGCAAGCCTCAGAACTTGAAGCCAGACACAGGTGTGTGACTGGCAAAAAGCCAAACACTGTGGGGATATTTCGATGAAAGTGCTTAAAAAAACCCAGCGAGTGCTTGGTTGAGGGGCAAATATCCCTTAGACAATTGTCGTGCCAAAGCCGTCAATTGAATGAAAATGGCTGAATTTCTGGAATAATCCCTTCATTTGCAATAATTTGCATTGAGATTTTCTGGGTGTGTCTGACTGGTTGCCAGGCAGATTTTCCAAAAGTGGGCCAGAAATGTCTCAGATTCTCTCCTTCTTTGAGCAAAACCTGCACAAAGAACCAATCAAATCAATCAGTTGACAGGGATATATCAGGAGTGAGCTAAAAATGTCTCATCTGAGTCAAAAATGTCTCATTTTGATTTTTTTCCTTTAAAACTTGCGGCCATAACCTGGTGCTTGCTCAATAACCGATGGAAGGTCCGCCGGGGAAGTTTGGCCATTTTGGCGGCCACTGAAACATTGCCCTGGGCCTGGGTCAAAAAAGTGAGCAGGACCTCTTTTTCATACCGGTCAATGGCGGCGGCTTTGGCTTCCATAAACCCTGCGTCAAGGATCAGCGACGGGTTTTTTTCCTGGACGTGAATCGGAAGGTGTTCGGCTTCAACCATGGTGGAATTGGTCAAAACCACCGCCCGTTCGATAATATTTTCCAATTCACGTAAATTTCCTGGCCAGTCGTACTGGCGCAGGAGTTCGAGTGCCTTGGGTGAAAAGACCTCAACCCGCTTATTGACTTTGGCGCGGGCCCGCAAGAGAAAATATTCAGCCAGGAGTGGAATATCTGCTTTCCGTTCACGAAGCGAAGGAAGCATGATCGTAAAAGTATTGATTCGATAATAGAGATCTTCGCGAAACCGACCTTCTTCAATGGCTTTTTTCAGGTCGCGATTGGTGGCGGCAATAATTCTGACAG
>DAOQNB010000427.1:0-1090 GCA_035335845.1 Acidobacteriota bacterium
TATTTGATTGAATCACTTGACTATTTTCTAATGCGAAGATTTCATTCCAAATTGGTATAACACAACGCGGTGCCGTTTTAAGGACTTCACTCGAAGAGGGTCAGGATGGCGGATGACTGTTTGGTTGTCCGTCATCCTTTGTTTTTTGGAAATCAGGCAAAAAAGACCAGCATGGCCAGTCCTTCCTCAGCCGCTTCGCGGTAATGATCCGCCACTTTTCGAAAGACATTCCAGATGTGTTGGAATCCGGTCTCATCTTGATCAAACCCATAGACCAGTTCGGCCTCATCAGCAGAGAGCGCATCAAATCGTCTTCGGAACTCAGTTTTGGTGATGGGACTGATGGCGTCGTACACGGCTTTGACTTCAGCCGGTGTTAAGAAATGCGGCGCGCCGTAGTTAAAATTGTCATCATTTCCGATTTTCGTGCCCGATTTAATGACCTTATCCAGAGTCGTTCCCGTGAGTTCGGTCGTGCCCGACAAAATCGCGTGAATCGCATCCCAGGCATTGTGGGTGTCGAGCAGTTTCCCCCGCAGCAACTCATCTCTAAATGTTTGTTTTAAATAGGCTTTGACCGCCTGTTTTTCATACAGGTGGTGTTTGAGCGGTGCTGAAACCGGGCCGGATCTTGAGAGATGATCCATAATCTGTTGGGGATCGTTGGTGTCAATCCCCATTGATTTCCATTGATCTTCAGCCACAAACGGTGTGATGGCTGTTACAAATTGAAGCCCCAGCGTGGGGTCAGATGTCAGTTGTTCCAACCAGTGCGGCGTGATATGCCGCAGGTAACACTCAATTCCCATTCGATTTTTCCAGAAATATTGAATAATGAGTCGTGAAGGGCAGGGCGAATAGGATTAGCTGAAAAAGACCAGCATGGCAAGCCCATTTTCAGTAGTATGATCAAGAACAATCATTGAGTGGGAGTCAATCAGGCACAGCCAGTGTCGTGGCCCGTGGATTGCCTTGAAAATGGGCAACCAGTATTGTTTGTGAAAAACCAGTTTCGACAATAGCCTGAACTGAAGATTTAAGGAGAAGTCAAAATGACCTTTGAAGAGATGGAACGCACGATGGAATTTAT
>DAOQNB010000427.1:1190-5759 GCA_035335845.1 Acidobacteriota bacterium
CGTGAAATGGTTCAGGATTTAAAAGGTCTGTTTTATCAGGTTGATGCCAAAGCGGATAAAGCGCTGAGACTAGCACAAAAGAATGATGTCAAAGAATAATACCATTTTGGGATGAAACTGTCGTATTACGGGAAAGCTAAATCATTGAAAGAATTGTATTTCCCTCAGCCCTTAGCCCGATACCCTCAGCCCTAAAATGCCCGGTGGCACTGATATTCTCAGTCCCACCGGGCATTTTTTGTGTGCTTCAGGCAGATTTCAGGAAGAAACAAACCCTGAATCCGGCAGCCCTAGATCATGTAGCCGCCTGTTTCGAGCGCGCGGTCGGCCAGACGCTGACGCAGGGTGATGGTGTTGATTGGGGTGTACTTGGTGTAGCGCTTGAGCACCGACAGGTACATCCGCAGGTCATCGCCTTCGGCGAGGCTTGGCAGCACGCGGCGGGCGTTTTGTTCGATGCGGCCAATCGCGTCGTTGATATAGATGCGGGTGGCATCAATCATATCGCGTGATTTGGCTTCACCGATCCGGCTGACCTGTTTGAGCGTCCGCAACAACATGCTTTCCATCGCATAAATGTCCATCGTGATATCGCTGATGGCCATCAGGATTTCCTGCTGGTCGTTGAGCTTCTGCATGTACTTTTGTACTGCCACACCAGCGACGAAGAGCCCCGCTTTCTTGGCATTTTCGACCAGTTTGTTTTCGAGGCTAAAGAGGGTTTCTTCTTCGTCTTCTCCGAATGAAGGCAGCGACATCACTTCGTCCATGATTTTCTTGACGGCCTGCATCAAGGGGAGTTCGCCCTTCATGGCTTTCTTGAGCAGCATCCCTGGAATCAGTAACCGGTTGATTTCATTGGTGCCTTCGAAAATCCGGTTGATGCGGGAATCGCGATAGAAACGCGCCACCGGGTATTCTTCTGAGAAACCGTAGCCGCCGAAAATCTGCACCGCTTCATCAGCGCAGAAATCCATGGCTTCCGAACCGTAGACTTTCATAATCGAGCATTCAATGGCGTATTCTTCGATGCCATCCATGATTTCTTGCACATCATCGGCATCCACGCCAGTCAGACGCTGGTCAATCAGACCGGCAGCCCGATAGGCCATTGATTCGGTGGCAAAGGTCTGGACCAGCATTTCCGACAGTTTGTGCTTGATGGCGCCAAACGAGGCAATTGGTTTGCCAAATTGATGGCGTTCAGAGCTGTATTTCACGGAATGCTTGATGATCGCTTTCGACGCGCCACAGCAGCTTGCACCCAGCTTAAACCGGCCCATATTGAGGCAGTTAAATGCGATGAAGTGCCCTTTGCCAATTTGGCCTAAGAGATTCTCGACTGGCACTTTGACGTTCTCCAAAATCAACAACCGGGTTGATGAGCTATGAATGCCCATCTTGTCTTCTTCTTTTCCGGTTGAAAGTCCTTCGGAGTCACGTGGGACGATAAAGCACGAAAACTTGTCGCCATCAATTTTGCAGAAGACGATAAAGATATCGGCAAACCCGGCGTTGGTGATCCACATTTTGCTGCCGTTCAAAATGTAGTGTTTGCCATCTTCGCTCAGCACGGCACGGGTGCGGGCACCCAGCGCATCAGAACCGCTGCCTGGTTCAGACAGGGCGTAGGCAGCGAGCAGTTCACCCGTGCCCAGTTTGGGCAGGTACTTGGCCTTTTGTTCTGGCGTACCAAAGAAGGTAATCGGCCAGGTGCCGATACCCGTATGGCCGCCGATGGAAACAGAAAAGCCTCCGGAGACGCCGACGCCTTCGGCCATCAGCATCGAGCACACTTTGTCGAGTTCCAGTCCTTCATACTTGGCCGGAATATCACCTGCCAGCAAGCCAAGCTCTCCGGCTTTGCGGATGAGTGATACCGTCAGGTCAAAGTTCTGGGTTTGGGATTGTTTTTCAAGCTGTGGCAGCAAGGGCAGGACTTCGTTTTGAATGAAGTCATTGGTGGTCTTGCCGATCATCAGTTGTTCTTCGGTAAAATCTTCTGGGGTGAACACATCGGCTGGAGCAGTGGTTTGGATGAGGAAGCTCCCGCCTTTGACGAATGTTTTCTCTGACTTGGATGCGGCTGGCATGGTAGCAGACATAAGTGAACGTCCTTTCTTGTTGTACTTCAATAAATTATGAGAACGGGGGCGGTTTATGAATGAATCATCATTCAATTTCCGTGTCCACTGCTCCCGAAGACGCTCACTCGCGCTGGATCACTTCGGAAGCAAAACCTTGGTGAAAGGGGAAGACAGTGGAGCTGGTTACTTGTTTGAGTTTGGAATTTTGACAAAACCCACGCTTTTCAGCGCTTTGTCCATCATGGCGGTAAACTCAGGTTTTTCCCACTCGCTGGCGACGGCTGCGATCTGGACGACATAAAAATTCCCTTGATTGACAAACCCATATTCAACGGTATGAATCGGGGTTTGAAATTCAAGGTCATAGCTATAGAGCACCGCGTCTTTACCTGCAATCGAGGAATTTTCAAATTTCAATTGCGTCAGTTTGACTTTCCCTTCGGCAGTGACTGTACTGACTTGTTGTCGGCGAAATTCCATCCCTCCGACCACGGCACTGGCCGGATAGACCAAAATCACCAGACGCGGGGAAAAAGGGCTCAAGGTTTCACCTGGAGGCAGACACAAGATCCGCTGCACCAGTTCTGGGCCGCTGTCGAGCACCTGCCAGTCAGGTGCTGGCTTTTTAAATTTGATTCCGGCCATGTCGCTGATGTATTCAGGTACTTTCCCTGCATCATTCTGGCCAGTCGGGTGAGACGGGCTTGCCGCCTGCACTGGTGTCGAATACGGAAGCATCCAGGTTGCTCCCAGGCAGAGTGCCGTCAGGGTTGATCCGAGTATCAGTTTTCGAAAGGAAGGGACAATCATCGTTCGGTCACCTTTCACGTGAAAATGAGTTCAACAAGAAACTTCAGGTTTTGGAATTTTGATACTGAGACCGGAAGGAACTTCCATCTGGTTCTCAGTTTCGTTGCTTGATGCTCACCCTACCATCCTTGAACCTGAAATCAAACCCCAAACCCTAAACTGATGGACCCTGGACAGCATTGGTGCCTGGTACCTGGTGCTTGGAAGAATGAATTTCCAGGCACCAGTCACCACGCACTGATTACGCAAAGACCTCGAAAATGCCTGCCGCCCCCATGCCGCCACCGACACACATGGTGACCATGCCGTACCCGCCGCCACGCCGTTTGACTTCATTGATGACCGAAGCCGTGAGTTTGGCGCCAGTGCAGCCCAACGGGTGACCAAGGGCAATGGCGCCGCCGTTGACGTTGACGCGTTCTGGATCAAGGTTGAGTTCCTTCATCACTGACAGCGCCTGTGAGGCAAAGGCTTCGTTCAAATCAATGACTTTGATATCGTCGAGTGTCAGCCCGGCAAGTTTGAGGGCTTTCGGAATCGCATAGACTGGGCCGATGCCCATATCTTCGGGTGGCACGCCAGCCGTGGCGTAGGCCACAAAACGGGCCAGAGGTTTGAGTCCGAGTGCCTGTGCCTTCTCTGATGACATTACAATGCAGGCGGCTGCCCCGTCACTCATTTGTGACGAATTTCCCGCAGTGACACTGCCTGCCGCATGGAAGGCTGGCCGCAGTTTTGCCAGCGCGGCAACTGAGGTATCAGCGCGCGGGCCTTCATCGGTATCAAAGATGGTTTCGGTGACGACTTTTTTCCCTTTGGCGTTGATGGATGTATGTTTGACCGGAACCGGGACAATTTCGTCTTTAAACTTTCCTTCAGCAATGGCGGTACTTGCCCGCTGATGGCTCAAACACGAAAATTCATCCTGCTGAGCGCGTGAAATTTCATAATTCTTAGCCAGCCGTTCAGCGACCAGACCCATTGACAGGTAGGCATCCGGATAGTTGTCAACCAGCCATGGGTTGGGCGAGATTTTATGACCGCCCATTGGAATCAACGACATGCTTTCGATTCCACCAGCCAGAATAACCTCTGAGCTTCCAACCATGACCCGTTCCGCAGCATAGGCAATCGCCTGTAACCCCGAAGAACAAAACCGGTTGACAGTGACCGCGCTGACGCTGTTTGGCAGCCCGGCGCGAAGTGAGGCGATCCG
Organism: Acidobacteriota bacterium; assembly: GCA_035335845.1. Taxonomy (GTDB): domain Bacteria; phylum Acidobacteriota; class Blastocatellia; order Chloracidobacteriales; family Chloracidobacteriaceae; genus JACQXX01. The sequence goes on from DAOQNB010000427.1 coordinate 5,304, forward strand.
GGCCACGTTCATGCCTTGCTCTGCTTCGGGCATCGCACAACCGATGATGACGTCTTCAATCTCTTTTGGATCCAGACCGGGCGCACGGTCAATCGCCGCTTTCAAACATACCGCGCCAAAATCATCCGGGCGGGTATAGGCCAGTGTGCCTTTGAGTGCTTTTCCAACAGCCGTTCGAACGGCAGATACAATTACAGCTTCTTTCATGACAGCTCCTCTTTGGAATGAAGAAGAAATCAGAATGAAGAATTGAGAATGAAGAATGAAGAAAATAAACAGATGGTTAAATATTGAGAGTTCGAAGAACGTCTTTTACATAAAGAATTGAGAGTTGGAAGAGCCTTAAAGAATCAATGAACGCCGGAAGCACTTAGATTCCCAATCTCAATTCTTCATTCTCAAATTCTTCATTCTTCATTCTTCATTCTTCATTCTTCATTCTTCATTCTTCATTCT
>DAOQNB010000428.1:0-5755 GCA_035335845.1 Acidobacteriota bacterium
CTCTGTGTTCCTCTGTGTCCTCTGTGGTGAAAAAATGATGAAGTTATTTAATTTTTATGCCCAAGTGAATTTGCTATTTTCCTTTGATCTGAAAATCCCTATCACTGTCGTCCTGCCCTTGATTCCCTGAATGATCGGTGGCGATGACTCGAAGACGCGCTGACTTGCTTTTGGCCGGAATCGTGTTCTTTTCGAGCACAAACGACTGTGCGGTTGCGGGCAAACCAGTCGCCAGTCGAATCGGATAGGTGGCACCGCTGTCCAAAGAAAGAAAAAGATCCTGGTGGGCAATGCCGGCATCATCAGATGATGTCCAGGTCACAGTTGCTCGCTTACCGGGTTTGAGTTTTTCACCTCCATTTGGGGCAAGCACTGTGACAGCGGGCGGTTCAGTATCCGCCACTAGCACAAATCCTCGCGAGAATGTGCTGCGTGTACTGCCGCTGATGTCAGAAGCGGTCAGGTTGATGAACGCACTCTGGGTAGGTCTGACATCAGTTAACGGAGTCCAGTCAAACGAGAGCGAATCACCCGGCAGTCCGGTCACAATCTCTCTTGATTCATCTGTTTTAAAGTCCATCAATTGCAGATGAATCGCCGCCAGCGGCTCGGTGGTTTGAAACACTTCCCAACGAATGGTCGTCGTTTGGCCAATTGTGATTTCCTGCAAATCAGTAGGTGAGATTACCTGCACCAGAGGAGGTGGGTCATCGGTCAAAGCAAATGTGTCACTGCGAGCTTCACGAGTGTTGTGGTTAATATCGGTGGCTTGAATTTTGATGAAACTTGAAACCGCCAGTGGAAACCCCAAATTCGGAGACCAGTCAAAACTCCGGGCGGTTCCAGGAAGTCCAGCAGCCAGTTCAATGACCGTTCCGTTTTCTGCCTGGATGTAGCTCAGGTCAAACGCTTCCAGTGCAATATTGTCAGAAGCTGCCCATTCAACCCGATGTGAGGCAAAACGTTTGACATTGGCACCAGCACGCGGCGAAAGAATCTCCACCTCGGGAGGGGTACGATCTGGAGTTACCGAAAAAACCGAACTCAGTGCGGTTGACTGGTTAAAACTGGTATCAATCGCTGTAACTGCCAGTTGAAGGTCGAGTCGAGCATCTGTCGTCGGAGGTGTTTGCCAGTCAAACGTTTGAGCCGTCCCAGCCAGCCCGGCAGCAACCACGGTTGGAAAGGTTTTTCCTCCATCTGAAGACAGACGAATCGTGTGGCGCATCAGCGCGAGATTATCGCTTGATTGCCAGCGAATTTGAATGGTTTGTTGTGACTCAATTGGGTCTCCGGCAGTTGGTGTGACGACTGAAATCACCGGCAGCACCGTTTCAGCCGCCGGAGATCGCCCAAACTGCTCAACCAGCGCATCAGCCACAAACGAACCCCAACCGCTCACCCGATCATATCCTGGTTGAGCATCAAAACCGCGAATGGATTGCTGATCATTGTTACCAATCAGCATATCAGTGAACACCCTGGGGCCCTGGGCACGAGCCTGGGCATTCCCCAACCGATAGAGTTCCTGGTTAATATTCCCAAGTCCACCACTTGCAGCCTGCGCTTCATTTAAGATGGCGCACAGTCCGGCCCAACAGGGTGCGGCAATGCTGGTACCACCGATGAGACCAATATTGCCTGAAATGACATATACATATCCGGGAGAACCAGCCAGGAGTGAAACATCCGGTACATTGCGGACTTCGTTGTCAGGAACACCCAATCCTGCCTGATACCAGGGTTTGGAAAAATAGCGACTGTCTCCGCCGCCACTGTTTGACCAGCCGGTTTCCTGATCGGCACGGATGGCATTTCCAGCCTCATCATATCTCACCAGCAAATTAGTTCCGCCAACCGCTGTTACCAGAGGCGAGGCTGCCAGAAAATTTACGGTTGGTTCCGGAGGTACACCTAACGGCACACACAGCACGGCGCCAAAATTTCCCGACGAAACAAAAACGGTTTGCCCTTGCGCAGTCGCCTGGGCAAAGAGTGCCTGAAACAGATCAGCCAGCGGTTTGGCATTTAACAATTCGCAACCGGCGAAGCTGATATTGATGCACTGGGCCTGGGGCAGGTCATTGACGATGCTTTGGACTGATAAATAGAGTTCCGGAGCAATCACCGCCGTAATGTTGGCATCGGGTGCCGCGGCCCCGGCCCACTCACAATCCACCAGAGCTTCGACCATATCCAGCGGGTCCGGGTTGGGGATCGGCCCAAACGGGAAAACCTTGCTGACTTCCTTGGGGGGCAACCCAAACTGGCTTCGGAATTGACGCACATCATCAAGACTGAAATCAGCCCGCGCCACAATGGCAATGGTGGTCCCGGTTCCGTCAAGCCCTTTGTCAAAAAGCGGCTTTAGCCGATAGACGGTGGCCAGATCAGCCGGCCCCAAAATATTTCCTGGAGCTGCCGGCTGCTGAACGGCCTCAACGCGCGGGAAATTTTGTAATCCGACAATCCCCTGCACCAGCGGTACCAAACTGACTGGGAGCGATGCCTCTCGATCTGCTGCATAGCCTTCGAGATCACCGAGTTGATAGAAATTCATGGTCACCCGAAAAGCACGCTCCACAACTTCAACCGACCCAATGACTGTGATTTGAAGCCGATTGGGCCACGTCGCCACCACCTCCAAATCCTGGGCTTCAAGCCAGTCAATCAGTTGTTGATATTCAACTTCGGTTCGGCCAAAACGCGCGCCAAATTCTTCGGGTGTCAGCCATTGATGATAGCGTGGCGAGCCTGGTGTTTGGAGTTCAGTCAATCGGTGAAACAACTCGACTTCGTCGCGGGGTGATAAAACCAGCGTCACGGGCTGGAGCTGGACTTCAGGTGACATACCTGAAAGCCGGGTCGCCTGTCGAAGGACTACGGCGGCGTCAGTCGGCACCACAGCTCTGCCCCGGTCAGCCGACCCGGTCGCCAGATGAGCAACTGAGGGTGACCAGCACCAGCTAACTCCCAGTATCAAGCACAGGATACTTCCCCATTTCATAGTTTCCCCCAGATAACTGAGCTTGAAAAACGAGTTGTTGCGTCAATGAAAATTGCCTGCCAGATGCGCCCGGCAGAGCGACATCTATCAGACCAGTTGTGGAACCTGTCTGGTTCCGGTAGGATGCGACTTCTTCCCGTCATTTATTTTGTTTCATACAGCCAATCATTCATCATCATCACTGGTGTTGCGACGGCAGCACCATGTTTTCATTCCGTAGGAGAATTACCCGTGCAAACGATTCAGCAACCTGAAAAATACCACGGCTTGCAGCCACAGGAACTCGTCGAAATGTACCGCACGATGTATCTCTCACGTCGCATTGACGACAAAGAGATCCAGCTCAAAGGTCAAAACAAGATCTATTTTCAGATTAGCGGTGCTGGACACGAAGCCATTCTGGTTGCAGCCGGAAAAGTCATGAAGCCAGGCTATGACTGGTTTTATGCCTACTACCGTGACCGCGCGCTGTGCTTACAACTGGGAATGACAGCATTGGAAATGCTGCAGGCCGCAGTTGGCGCTGAAGCCGATCCAAATTCCGGCGGTCGTCAAATGCCGTCACACTGGGGGCATAAAGATCTCAACATTGTCTCGAAATCAAGCTGCACCGGCACCCAGTTTTTGCAGGCGGTGGGATGTGCCGAAGCCAGCTTTCGGCACTCGGAGTTAAAATACACCGATCTGCCGTTGAAGACCAGTTTTCACGCAGATGAAGTGGTGTATTGCTCATCTGGCGATGGCACCACCAGTGAAGGTGAATTCTTCGAGGCGCTCAATACGGCCTGCAACCTCAAACTTCCGGTTGTGTTTGTCATCGAAGACAACGGCTATGCCATTTCAGTCCCGATTGAAGTTCAAACCGCCGGCGGCAGCATTTCCAAGCTGGTGCGAGGCTTCCCAAATTTGCTCATTTTGGAAGTTGACGGAACGGACCCGCTGGCCAGCTATGCCGTGATGCGTGAAGCCGTGGGCTATGCTCGTGCCCGGCGTGGCCCGGCGCTGGTGCATGCACAGGTCATCCGGCCTTATTCGCATTCCCTGTCAGATGATGAAAAACTCTATCGTCTGCCTGGTGAACGTGAATCAGAATCCAAACGCGATCCAATCAAAACCTTTGCTGATTTTCTGGTTACCGAAAATATTTTGACCGCCGAGGGTCTGGCAGCCCTCAAAGCTCAAGTCGAAAAAGAATTGACTGAAGCCACCGATGCGGCGCTGGCCTCTCCGCAACCAGCCCCCGAAACGGCAACCCGATATGTTTTTTCACCTGACGTAGACCCAACCTCAGCCGATTTTGACAGCCCGGCCACCTTTGACGCCGACAAACCTCTGACCGTAGTTGACCTGCTCAATACCTGTATGCACGACGAAATGGCACGCGATCCCCGGATTGTGGTCTTTGGCGAAGATGTGGCCGATGCCAGTCGTGAAGAAGTCCTCACTGAAGTCAAAGGCAAAGGCGGCGTGTTTAAAGTCACCCACAACCTGCAGCGAAAATTCGGCGGAACTCGTGTCTATAACTCGCCACTGGCTGAAGCCAACATTATTGGTCGGGCTATCGGGCTGGCGACTCGCGGATTCAAACCCGTGGTTGAAATCCAGTTTATGGATTACATCTGGCCAGCTTTTATGCAACTGCGAAACGAACTGGCCCTGATGCGCTGGCGGTCAAACAATGCGTTTGCGGCACCCGTCGTGGTTCGAGTCCCAACCGGCGGCTATCTCAAAGGCGGCGCGATTTATCACAGCCAGTGCGCCGAAGCCCTCTTTACCCACACACCAGGCTTTCGGGTTGTGTTCCCAAGCAATGCCGAGGATGCCAACGGGTTGCTCCGAACGGCCATCCGGTGCGAAGACCCGGTGATTTTCCTCGAACACAAACACCTCTATCGCCAGGCATATAATAAAGGACGCAACCCCGGTTCAAATTACATGATCCCGTTTGGCAAGGCCAACCTGGTTCGGCCCGGCGATGATCTGACCATCGTGACCTATGGCGCGCTGGTACAACAATCTATCGTGGCCGCCAAACAGGCCGAAAAAGAAGGCATTTCGGTTGAAGTGATTGATTTGCGAACCCTGGTTCCCTATGACTGGGAAGCCATTGCCGCTTCGGTCAAGAAAACCAATCGCGTCATCGTCGCCCACGAAGAACCGCTTTCCTGGGGCTATGGTGCCGAACTGGCGGCCCGGATTGGGACTGAGTTGTTTGAGTACCTCGATGCACCAGTGCAACGCATCGGCGGCCTCGATACCTTTGTGGCCTATGCACCACAGGTTGAAGATTACATCCTGCCGCAAATCCCCGACGTGCTGGCTAAAATCAAAGAGCTGGCCGAGTATTAAAAACCAGGGCTGAAGACTCGCAAGCTCGGGGCTGAAGAAAGCGGGCTGAAGACTTCGGGCTGAAGACATCGGGCTTGGGGTTGAAGACTCGCAAGCTTGGGGCAATCGAAGGGATGAGGGATGAAATAAAACCAGTTCTTCAGCCTAATAACCTTCAGCCCGATGTCTTCAGCCCTTAGCCCGATATTCTTCAGCCCGATATTCTTCAGCCCGAAGTCTTCAGCCCATTTTCTTCAGCCCATTTTCTTCAGCCCGATATTCTTCAGCCCGATATTCTTCAGCCCGATGTCTTCAGCCCTTAGCCCGCTTTCTTCAGCCCGACTTCTTCAGCCCGATGTCTTCAGCCCAAAATCTTATGTTTCTTCCAACCGAAGCCTTTGCACTCCAACTGGATCAGGC
>DAOQNB010000429.1:0-5752 GCA_035335845.1 Acidobacteriota bacterium
TAGCGTCGTGGGTACACGACTCAAGCTTGGCCCTTGAGGGCCGAGTCTCTTGACAAGGCATAATTCGTAAGAACTTGTGCTCACCGAAGGTGGTTGTTATATTGCGCCCCATTGCGCTTACAGGCAAGTATTGACCTCACATTCCGGGTTCTGGGTTCTTCGAAAATCTTGATTGGTCAACATCACTTCATTTCATACCTGTGCCTCTCACAAAACCCTATGTCGCTTGTTTTCTGGTCTGGCATTCTTTTTCTCGCATACCTTTTGGGATCATTCCCTTCGGGGTATCTGATCGTCCGCTTGTTGACCCAGGATGATGTTCGCCACATTGGCTCAGGCAGCACAGGTGCCACCAATGTCACCCGCAAAGCCGGGGTCAAGGCTGGCTTACTGACCTATGTGCTGGATGTCGGAAAAGGAATGCTTGCCGTCTATGTGGCCGGTCAACTCAGCGGACACAATGTCCATGTCATGGGAAGTGCCGGCGCCATAGCCATTCTCGGCCACATGTTTCCGATTTTCTTAAAATTCCAGGGTGGCAAAGGCGTGGCCACTGGGGTTGGCGTCTTTCTGCTCCTGGCACCAGTCCCAACCCTGGCCGTGTTTGCTGTGTGGGGACTGATTTTTGCCCTGACCCGAACCGTCTCGCTCGGCTCAGTTGTGGCAACTGGTTTGCTGCCAGTTGCAATTTGGGCTTTTGAAGGTCTTCTGGCTGGGAAACCGGCTTCGGTTTGGATACCTAAACTCTTGTGGGGATTGGGGATTGGCTTACTGATTATCTCCAAACACCACGAAAATATTCGACGATTGCTTTCCGGCACCGAAAGCTCATTCAAAAAACAAAACAGTGAAGTAGTAAAATAGCCAAAGACAAAGCGTTTAGGAGTTGCCAGAAACTAATCTGAAACAGAACGCTGAGTTATTTCACCGCTTCACGACTTCGCCACTTCACTCTTTCACGGCTTCGCTCATATGAAATTTGCAGAACACATCGCCGTCATCGGCGCTGGCAGTTTTGGAACCGCCCTGGCACTCAGTATTGCTCGATATACCCCGACAGGAAGACCCGTGCGGGACGTTCGACTCTGGTCTCATCGGGGTGAACATGCCGAGCAAATGACCCAGGAGCGACTGAATGCCACCTATCTCCCTGGATTTACCTTTCCTGACAACCTGACACCAACCTCGGATCTGGCACAGGCACTCGATGGGGCAAACATTGTGTTGACGGTTGTTCCCTCACACGTCACCCGCGAAACCTATGAAAAAATGCGGCCATTTCTGAAACCGCAAATGGTGTTTGTCAACGGCACCAAAGGCATTGAGGGTGATACCTTGAAGCGGATGTCACAGGTGATTTCCGATGTGTTGAGTGAAGATTTTGAACCGCGTATGGTGACCCTGTCTGGCCCCAGCTTTGCCCAGGAAGTCGCCAAAGGTGACCCGACCGCCGTGGTCGCGGCTTCGACCACCCAACGTTGGAGCGAATATGTCCAGGCTGAACTCAGCAACCCTAACTTCCGGTTGTACTCCAACCTCGATATGGTCGGTGTGGAAATCGGCGCCGCGGTCAAAAACGTGATCGCGATTGCTGCTGGCGCCGTGACGGGCATGGGATTTGGGCACAACACCCTGGTGGCGGTCATCACCCGAGGACTGGCCGAAATTACCCGGCTCGCGATTGCTCAGGGCGGGCGGGTTGAAACGCTCTCCGGTCTGGCTGGCGTAGGCGATTTGTTTCTCACCTGTACTGGCGGCCTTTCACGCAATCGCCACGTAGGATTTGAACTTGGCCAGGGACGAGCATTGAGCGATATCCTGGGTGAAATGAATTCGGTGGCTGAAGGCGTCAAAACGGCCAAAGCCGTCTATGAACTTTCGCAACTCAACAACGTGGATATGCCGATTACGCGTGGCGTCTATCAGGCACTCTATGAAAACCGCAAAGCAACTGACGCCCTGGCTGATATTCTGGGACGCCCACTCAAACGCGAGTTTTGAGTCAGTAGTCAGTAGTCAGTAGTCAGTAGTCAGTAGTCAGTAGTCAGTAGTCAGGTGTTAGGATTTTGGATTGCCTGTCAAGTCTATTTGGTTCTATTTGAGTCAGTTCTGAACAATTCTTTTCAAGAATTCTATGGATTTAACGATCTGGGTTTTATCTACTGACTGATGGACTACTGACTTATCAACAACTGACGAATTTCCGAACTTTTTTCCCTATGTCGAACAAAAGCTCACCAACTCCTGGTTTTAAAATGATTGCCACCAACCGGGAGGCATTTTACCACTTCCACATCCTGGAAACCTTTGAAGCCGGCCTGCAACTGGTCGGAACTGAGGTCAAATCGCTCCGGGAAGGTCGCATCAACCTCAAGGATGCCTATGCCATCGTCAAGGACGGCGAAGGCTGGTTGCTCAATGCCCACATCAGTCCGTATAGTCACGGAAATCGCCAAAACCACGACCCGCTCAGATCGCGCAAACTCTTGTTGCATAAGGCTGAACTGCGCAAGCTCTTTAACTTTATCCAGGAAAAGGGACTGACGCTGGTGCCAACCAAACTCTATTTCAAAAATGGAAGGGTGAAGGTTGAAATTGGGGTGGCGAAAGGCAAAAAGCTCTATGACAAACGGGAAACCGAGCAGAAACGCACGGTTGAACGTGAAACCCGTGCCATGATGAAGGAGCGGAGATGAATACCAGGGCTGAAGAACTCGGGCTTGGGGCTTGGGGCTGAAGAAAACGGGTTGAATACCCTGAACCCAATGTTTTCAGCCCATTTTCTTCAGCCCGTTTTCTTCAGCCCTGAGCCCAATAAAACGAATCTCCCAACAGGAAATCCTATGGACGCTGAAGTACTTCGTGAATATTGCCTGGCCTTCCCCCATGCGACCGAGAGTTTGCAATGGGGTAACCATCTGGTCTTTAAGGTTGGGGGAAAGATGTTTGCAATTCTGGATTTGGACAATCTGGGGCTTTCGTTTCCCTGCTCCCCAGATGATTTTTACAGCCTGACCGAACAGGCCAACATCATTCCCGCGCCGTATTCGGCCCGGTATCACTGGGTGCTGCTCCAAAAACTTTCTGCCCTTCCCACATTTGAATTACAAGAGTATTTACAGCAGGCATATACTCGAACCTTTTCCAAGCTTCCGAAAAAAGTTCAGGCCCAACTCACAACGACTACGGAACAATAATTTTTTTGCAAAGCAATCTCAGGTAGAACGGAGACAACTTCATGGATTTTAAGGTACAGAATGGACCACTTTCGGAATTGGCCGCTGACGTAGTGGTCATTCCGGTTTTTGAAAATGAATCGCTCGAAAGCGATGTGCTCAAATCGTTGGATGAACTCACCAACGGCTTGATTTCCACTATTGTCGGAACGGACGAAATGCACGGAAAATCAAGCGATACGGCCTATGTGCATGTTGGCGATGGCCTCAAAACACGCCGTTTGCTGCTGGTTGGGGCTGGTATCGAGGAAAAATTTGCCACCCGTACGGCTCGCAACCTGGCTGGCACGGCAGCTCGCATTGCCCGTAAAAAAGGGGCGACATCGCTTGCCTTTGTGCAACGGGGCGGACTGGATCCCAAAACGTTTGCGAAATGCATTGCTGAAGGCGCGTTGATCGGGTTGTATGAACCCGACACCTATAAAACTGAAGGGAAAACCGAACAAACCGTCACCCAGATCATTGTGAATACCTCCGAAGCCGAATTGCCGGCTGCCGAGCAGGGGCTGGCACTCGGGAACATTGTCGGCGAAGCGACCAACTTTACCCGCATGCTCGTCAATGAACCCGGCATGCAGCTTCCACCTCGAAAACTGGCCGAACATGCCGAACAGGTTGCGGCCCAGTATGGTCTGGAGGTTGATATTCTCGATGAAGCCCGGATGGCTGAATTCGGCATGGGCGCGCTGCTCGGTGTGTCACGCGGCTCGGATGAAGAAGCGAAGATGATTGTGCTGACCTACACACCGGAAAATGCGGCTGAAGGAACGGAAACCATTGCGCTGATTGGAAAAGGATTGACCTTTGACGCTGGCGGATTGTCGTTAAAAACCTCTGAAGGCATGGAGAAAATGAAATACGACATGGCTGGCGGTGCGTCGGTGATTGGTGCAATGCGCGCCATTGCCCAGCTTAAACCACGAGTGAAAGTGCTTGGGATCGTGCCGTCTTCGGAAAATCTCCCCTCAGGTCGGGCCCTCAAGCCCGGTGACGTGCTGACCTCCATGGCCGGCAAAACCATCGAAGTCCTCAACACCGATGCCGAAGGTCGCCTGATCCTGGCCGATGCCCTGGCTTATGCCCAACACCTCGGCGCCCAGAAAATGGTAGACCTGGCCACGCTGACGGGTGCGATTTCAATCGCCCTGGGAACCGTGTATTGCGGGCTGTTCACCTCAAACCAGGAACTGGCTGATCAGGTTCTGGCGGCTGGAAAAAATGCGGACGAAAAATTCTGGCAACTCCCAATGGATGCCGAATATGGTGAATTGATCAAGAGCGACATCGCTGACCTGAAAAACATTGGCGGAAAATATGCCGGTAGCATCACCGCCGCTTACTTTTTGAAAGAATTCGCCGGCGATACCCCCTGGGTGCATCTTGATATCGCCGGAGTGGGCTGGAACCAATCAACCAAACCGTACCTTGCCAAGGGCCCCAGCGGGTTTTCGGTCCGAACCCTGGTTGAGTGGGTCATGGCTCAATAATCTGGGACTGAAAAAACCAGGGCTGAAGACATCGGGATGAAGACATTGGGCTGAGGGCTTGGGGCTAGGGGCTAAGGGTAGATAAATCATTTGAATTCAATTGGGGTTTTACCCTCAGCCCCTGGCCCGTTGTCTTCAGCCCTTAGCCCTGGTTTTCTCAGCCCTAAATCAGAAAGGATTTCAAACAACCATGAGCACTCCCGAACACAAGGCCGTTCAGCCACTGGACGTGCCGACGGCCATTTTACAGCGCCGTTCAATTAAAAACTTTAAATCAGATCCGATTTCGGATGAATTACTCCATCAACTGATTGAACTGACCGTGGCGGCCCCAAGTAGCTGGAATTTGCAGGACTGGCGAATCATCGTTGTCCGCGATGAAGCCAAAAAAGCCGAACTCTGTGATGCCGCCTGGGGTCAGGCCCAAATTAAACAGGCACCGGTCACATTTGTGTTTGCCGCCGACGCTGACGCTGGCAACCAGGATCTGACCCCGATTTTCGAGCAGGCACTGACCGCTGGTGCCTGGAATGAAGGGACAGTCGGATATTTCAAGAAGGCAATTCCCCAATTTCAGCAGGCACTGGGCGACAAACAGCGTGAATACGCCATCAAAGACGCCATGATTGCGGCGACCCATCTGGTCCTGGCGGCAGAAAGCCTGGGGCTGTCAACCTGTTATATGAACGGCTGGATTGAAGACAAAGTCAAAGCGGCGATTGGCGCCTCAGACAATCCCAATCTGGCGATTGCCGTCGTGATTCCGGTCGGGTATGCCGCTGAACCTCGCAAAGATCCAGGACGCTTTCCCTGGAACGTCAATGTCTTTGCCGACACGCTGGAGACGCCATTTCAGAAATAGCCTTCTTCAGAGAAAGGTTCAGAGTATCGTCTTGGAACAAGAGGGTTTCATCTGGCATCCCACTCGTCAAACCTCTCGCCTGAAGGTGTTACACTGAACCGGAATCTTTTTCTGTCAGTTGTGCTGTGTTTTTTGCGAAAACCCCACCTGCCACGGTGGGGTTTTTT
>DAOQNB010000430.1:0-5740 GCA_035335845.1 Acidobacteriota bacterium
AATGAAGAATGAAGAATGAAGAATGAAGAATGAAGAATGAAGAATTGAGAATGAAAACTGGTGACTGGTGTGTTTGGTGCTTGATTCTTCGTGCCTGGTTCTACCTTGAAAGTATTGACTCCTAAGCACTAAGCACCAAGCACCAGATACTTTCTTCATTCTTCATTCTTCCAGAAAGGTGATCTGTTTGTGCTTCCGTCAGAACTTTTGACCTATCGCGTACGCGGCGGTCAGGCATATCCACAATTTTTGAATGGCCCCCGGACGAAATGGGCCGCCAGTGTTTTGGAAACCATTACCGATTGTCTGCAAAAACCCCGCAGTGTGGTCATGGAAGCGTTGAAAACACTTGAAGGAAACTCGCCGGATTATCGTCTGGTACGGGGTCTGGCCCATCTGGCCCTCGAAGACGCCGTTTTTTCTGTCATTTCCCCTGTTCCGCCAGAGGAACTCCGACAGGAAGCCTTTACCCTGGCGGCCCACTATGGCCACCGACCACGTGAAGTCCAGACTATTTTGAATGAACTGGCCAACCGGTTTGGGCTGGATCCGGAAACGCTCCGCGAAGCGTTTTATGCCGATTTGCCTGAAAACCATATGCTGGTTTCACTCCCGGACCAGACACCCGAACAACTCATTGACCGATACAACCTGGCTCAGGCTCAGGGGTTGCTCTATTACGCCCGTCAAATTGTCATTCAGGCCCACCGCAATGTTCCTGGCGAATATCGAAAATTATTTCATTTGATTAAATTTTATGGATTGATGTATGCGGTTGAGGGCAACTTGGACGATGGCTATCGGGTCTTTGTGGATGGTCCAGCCAGTCTTTTCCGTCAAAATTTAAAGTATGGTGTCAAAATGGCGGCATTTTTTCCGGCACTGTTGCATATCACGCGCTGGGAAATCGAAGCCGAGTTAAAAATCAAAGGGGTACCTGCCACCTATCACGTGACTTCCCACGCGGCCTTACGTTCGCACTATCCCAAACCTCCAGCCTATGACAGCCTCCTCGAAGCCGCATTTGTCGAACGGTGGGACCGGCAGGACACAGACTGGACACTTGAACGTGAAGTTGAAATTGTGGATTTAAAAGGAACGGTCATGGTGCCTGATTTTGCCCTGCGCCATCCATCCGGAGAGGTTTTTCACGTTGAGATTGTGGGGTTCTGGCATCCAGACTATTTGCGACGGAAATTTGACAAGGTACGGCGATCAGGTATGAAAAACCTGATTCTGGCAGTCTCTGACCGGCTCAATGTAACAGATGACCATCTTGCCGGTGTGGTCGGCCCAGTTATTTTCTTTAAGGGGAAATTACTGCCAAAAGCGGTGCTTGAGGTCGTGGAAGGATTGGTGGGAGCTAAAGTGGAACAATCGGTAGGGCAGGATAACGAGTAGGGAGCAAAAGAACCATCCAATATGGTTGCGTCGAAGAAGCCGAAGGACACGAAAAGAAGAGCGAATTGATGGAGTTAGATCCAGGTGAGTCCTTTTGCCCCTACAGGTTACCTGATAAGTTATGCGGCCTGGAAAACACTTTCATCATGAATGTCAACCTCAACCAACCCATCGCGGTATAAAGCATATCCACTTGGCGTGCTGGCAATAATTGACGGAATGCCCCGGTCGGCAAACCAGCGCTGCCAGGCTTCAAGGTCACGATAGGCTTCGGACTTTCGGCTTTTGACAAACGTTGAGAAGCGGTTTTCTTCGGTGACACGAATTTTAGCAATGCCATGAACTTTTCCCATATGTAACCTCCAGAGTGAGCGAAACTGGTTGGGGGAATCCTCACCAAACCGTTCCGGATAATGTTTAAGATTTCGCTTTTATGTCTTCGTTTTCAATCAGTGTGAGCTTTTTGCTCAAATTTAGGTTGCAATTGATTTCAAAAAAATATCTTGCAATTTGTGCGCCAAAAACTCAGACAAGGCTCAACAAATGGCCCATTCGCTCTTTTTTGGTGCGCAGGTAGTTCATTGATGGTTCAAACGGCTGGCTTTCAATCGGCACCCGTTCAACCACAGTGAGCCCAGCTTCACGGAGCGTCGAGATTTTTTCAGGGTTGTTGGACATCACCCGGACTTTTTGCAAGCCGAGAAGCTGTAAAATCTCAGCGCACTGGGTGTAATCACGGGCATCAACTTCAAGCCCCAGCCGCAGATTGGCTTCAATCGTATCAGCACCTTGATCCTGCAGGGCGTAAGCGCGAATTTTATTGATAATACCAATCCCCCGGCCTTCCTGGTGCTGATACACAATCACGCCATGACCTTCTTCGGCAATCATTTCCATCGCCCGCGCCAGTTGCCGCCCACAATCACACTTAATCGAATGAAATACATCCCCAGTTAAACACTGAGAATGAATTCGGACCAGACTGGGCCGGTCAGCCTGGGGGGTTCCCATTGTGAGCGCCACAAATTCTTCGTCGCTGGTCAAACTTCGGAATCCAATAATTCGAAAGTCTCCATGTTCAGTTGGTAAATTTGCTTCGGCAATACGCTCAACGGTTGACTGAACCGGATAGCCTTCAGAAAATGCATTCATATCGTGTCCTTTCCTTTTTCTTTCACAGGGTTGAGAATTTCTTCCCAACGAGGTACATCGAGATCATCAAGTTATATGAGAGCAAGACCATTGGCCTTCTATGACAGAAGTGAATGCTCATTCAGCCTGGGAAAGGTACTCGATACTTTCTGTCTTGTCAATATTTTTTCCTGGACAAAAGCTAAACAATTTTCTTTTGTCCTTGACAGAAAGTAGACAAAAACGTGCTATTCCAACCTCGACACACGTTCGTATCAGATTTATGTTCCAGAGCGCTGCAATCTGGGCTTCTTGAACGCAGTCAAGGTTGTAGATTCACGGGCATCACGATGAGATCGTTGATCAGATTGGGGGGAGCGTCGCCCGTCAGTGAATTTTGATTTGAGGGAGAACAAACTTTGGGACGACTCCCTTTTCTTCGCGGCGCAATTGAATCTAGATGCAAACATTGACAAATGATTCCAGTTTGGAGAAGGTTTTGTCGCCTCAGAAAATAAAATCATGTATGCTTTGGGCCTGCTTTTGCCCATAACCTTTTCTTAACGATTGATTATCATTCCATCATGCCTAAAGACAAAGTTCTTGTTGTTGACGACGAACAACTCATCCGCTGGTCACTGACTGAAGCACTCAATGAATGGGGTTACGAATGCGTGGAAGCTGCCACGGCTTCAGCCGCCATGACCTTGTTTGAGTCTGAACAACCAACCGCCGTGCTACTCGATATTAACCTCCCAGACGGATCGGGGCTCAATGTCCTGCGTGACGTAAAACGCATCCAGCCTCAGGCGGTTGTGATTATGATTACCGCCAACGTCCTGGTTGATGACACCATCGCTGCGTTACGCGCTGGCGCCTATGATTTCATTGGCAAACCCGTCAACCTTGAGGAACTTCAAATCACGATCCGAAATGGGATTGAAGCCCAACGACTGCGCAAAGAAGTCACCCAAATCAGACGCGAACAGGCACACCAATTTAGTTTCGAGCAAATCGTTGGGCGGTCGGTGGCCATGATGAATACCCTGGAACTGGCCAAGAAAGTAGCCGCCAGCGAAGTTTCCTGTGTCCTGCTGCAGGGAGAATCCGGCAGCGGCAAAGATGTCATCGCCAAAGCCATCCACTATGCATCGCGCCGGTCCAGCGAACCCTTTGTGGCAATTAACTGCGCGGCATTACCCTCAACGCTGATTGAAAGCGAACTGTTTGGGTACGAAAAAGGTGCCTTCACCGACGCCAAAGCCCGCAAATCCGGCCTTTTTGAACAGGCTGAAGGCGGCACGCTCTTTCTGGATGAAATCGGAGAAATGGAACTCAACCTGCAGGCCAAACTCCTTCGTGTGTTAGAGGAAGGGACCTTTCGCCGGGTGGGTGGCTTAAAAGATGTGTCCCTGGATACACGGGTCATTGCCGCTTCCAACCGGGATCTCAAGTCAGAGTGCCAGGAAGGAAAATTCCGGCTTGATCTCTATTACCGGCTCTCGGTGATTCAAATTGATGTTCCGGCCCTGCGCGAACGTGGTGACGATGGCTTGATTCTGGCCAATCACTTTATCAGTCAATTTAAACAGCAATTGCGCAAAAAAACCCGTGGCCTGAGTTCAGAGGTTGAAGACATCTTTCGAAAGTATTCGTGGCCGGGGAATGTTCGTGAACTCCGAAACGTCATTGAACGGGTCATGATTTTGGAAGACGGCGATTTGATTACCACCAAGTATTTGCCGCGTGATCTGATTTTGCCGGAATACCACCGTCCAATTGTGACGGCCCCGCTGGCCAGCCCACCTGCCCAACAGGTAACGTCAGCCCCACCACCGGTTGAATCCAAACCACCATCTGGGAGCCAGCACATGTTTCAGCTTCCAGCAGAAGGGATTTCGATTGACGAGGTCGAAATGTCGCTCGTCCAGCAGGCAATGCAACTGAGCGGTGGCAATCAAACCAACGCAGCCAAACTGTTGCGTATTTCGCGAGACCAGCTTCGCTATCGCCTCAAGAAATTAGAAGGCAATTAAAATCCAGGGCTGAGGGCAATCGAAGGGATGAGGGATGAAGGATAAGGGGTGAAAGAAATCACCCTGTCATTCGGTCATCTTGTCATCTTGTCACTCTGTTACTGATCTGAATTCCAATGAAAAAACTATGCGATTATTTACAATTTTCTTTGTATCCTGTCTGGTCACGTTGATCTCAATTTGCCCGGTTCGCAGTCAGCAAGAGGGAAGCGCCCCTCAGTTTTCACCCTATTTCCGCGTCTATACCGGAGATGGAAAACCGGTGGCAATGGCTGATATCTCCCAGGCCATGGCTGGGGTTGAAGTCGTCTTTGTCGGAGAAACACACAACGACCCGATGGCCCATAGTCTGGAACTGGCAATTTTAAAACGGGCACATGAAGCCGCTTCATCCAGCCCAGACGATGCTGGTAGACGAAATGCCGTGTTATCAATGGAGATGTTTGAACGGGATACCCAGCCGGTGTTAGACGAATATCTGACCGATATCATCTCAGAGCGCCATTTCCTGGAAAGTAGTCGTCCCTGGACAAACTATAAAAACGACTATCGTCCACTGGTGGAATTTGCGCGTGAACAAAAACTCACGGTCCTGGCCGCCAATGCTCCAAAACGCTATGCCAATCTGGTTTCACGTCAGGGGCGCAATGCGCTCAGTACCGCCTTACCCCGCGCTGCTCAATGGTTGCCGCCGGTGCCATATGGCTTCCCAAGCCCGGCGTACAAAGCCAAATTTGAGGCACTCTTTGCTCAACCTGGAAAACCACTCCCACCGAGTCTGTCAAGCAAAGGCTTTTTTCAGCACGGAATGGGGAATTTGCAATATACACTGGATGCCCAGTCGCTCTGGGATGCCACCATGGCCTTCTCTATAGCGGAAGAATTATTACGCCATCCGAATTCTTTGATTGTTCATGTGGTTGGAAAATTTCACTGTGAAGGTCGGTTGGGCATACCTGACCATCTGCTTCGCTATCGGCCTGGCACCAAATTTGTGGTTGTTACCGTTGAGCCGGCTGATGACATCACCACTTTGAGCGAGAAACACAAAGGGCTGGGGGATTTTGTGATTTTGACGGATTCAAAATTGCCCCGGAGTTATGAGGATAAATAAATTCATAGGGTTCCGGGTTCCGGGTTCCGGGTTCCGGGTTCCGGGTTCCGGGTTCCGG
>DAOQNB010000431.1:0-5740 GCA_035335845.1 Acidobacteriota bacterium
AATCTCAAGCTTTGATAATCCCCTTGCGCCAGGCGAAGACTGCTGCCTGCGTTCGATCAGCTAAGTGCAGTTTACTGAGGATATTGCTGACGTGGGATTTGACGGTTTTCTCGCTGATAAACAGTTGATTCCCAATATCAAGGTTGGAAAGCCCATTGGCAATCAGTTCCAGTACTTCAAGTTCACGCTTGCTGAGGTCGGTCAGCGCTGCAAATTCACCATCGGTCGACGCACCTGGTGGTTGTTGGAGCAACTGGATCATTTTGGCCGCAATTTGTGGGTGCATGGTGACTTCACCCTGGGCGGCTTTGCGAACGGCTTCGGAAAGTCCGGCGGGTTCAATATCTTTTAATAGATAGGATACCGCGCCGGCGCGAATCGCCGGCAGGATATGATCATCGTCCTGGTACGAAGTCAAAATCACAATTTGGGTCTTTGGACTGACCTGTTTGATGTGACGAGCCGCTTCGACGCCGTTCATTCCAGGCATGAGTAAGTCAAGCAAAACGACATCGGGGGCATATTCAGCACATTGGGCCACCGCATCCAGCCCATTGGCGGCTTCACCCACAATCGTAAAGGCAGGCTCTGTTTCCAAAAACGCCCGCACGCCCTGCCGAACGAGCGCGTGGTCATCAACAATCAGGATCGTAATTTGGTCAATCATATTCGTTGGGTTTCAGGGTTCAGAGTTTTCAAATTGAAGCCTTGCATTGAATAACAATCTCGGTTCCCCCACCAGGAGTACTGATGAGTTGCCAGGTACCAGCCGGGAGATTTTTTGCCCGGTGCTGCATATTCTTTAAGCCCATTCCCTGGGACCTAATATGTTGGGGATCAAATCCAACGCCGTCATCCACAATATTGAGCTGGACCAACCCCGATTCTGAACCGATGAGTTTCAGGATAACTTTGCGGGCCTGGCTGTGCCGCTGGATATTGGCCAGTGCTTCTTGAACGATTCGTACCAGGTCAATTTGGGTTTCAGGCATCAGTTGAAAAACACCCTGTACCTGAAAGACACAGGGAATTGAGCTTTGGCGCGACCAGTCAGTGGCGTACTGGCGCAGGCGTTCATCGAGTGGCTGGTGGGATTCAGTCCGCAACTCTTCAATCAGGTTTTTCAATTCGGATTGTGCCTGGCGGGTTAATTTTTCAGCTTCGCGAATTCGGCTAGCGGCTGCGTCAGGATTTCTGGTCATCAAGGCGGTTGCCGCCCCAAGCTGCATCGTGGTCGCAAAAAGTTGTTGTTTGACCGTATCGTGGAGTTCCCGGGCGAGTCGGGCGCGTTCTTCGAGCAGCGTCACGCGTTCCCGGAGTTGAACAACCTGGTTGAGGTCCTGGGCCATCAGGTTGAGGCGTTCGGCCAGTTCACCGACTTCATCGGTAGAGGCATCAGGAATTGTGGTTTGAAATTCTCCCTGGCTCCAGGCCTGGGCCGCAATAAAAAATCGCTGAAAGCGGTGTGAAAACCGGCGACCAACCAGATACCCACACACTGACCCAATCACTAAGGCCCCAAGCAGGATCACCAGATTCTGGTAAAGCGTCATTTGAATCAGGTTGAAAGCAAACTCTCGAAAATGAAATGGCGCCACAATCCGAACATAGAGCAATCCGTGAACCTGATTATTGCGGTCAATGATTGGGGCCAGCACCACCACTTTCCCACCTGGATGGCGCACATTTAAATGTTCGGGGTCAGCAAACCCTTGCCGGGCATACTCCCAGACCGCACGTTCATCAGGTTGGATTCCATCCATCAAATTCACTGGCTGAGCGAGGTCAGGTGCACTGGCCAGGGCGGTGCCCTCTGGATCTGTCACCGCCAGTACAACTTCCTGGGCGGCGCCAACGCTGAACCCAAATCCATTGTCACGCCGAAATTGGGGGTTTTGGAGTCCAGCGCGTAGATTGGTTACCCAAATTTTGAGTTGTTCGCGATCAGGAGGCTGGTGTTCAAAGCAGACCAGTGCCTGCGGGGTAAGTTTGACCGATTCTGCCGCCAGCGCCTGTGGCCACAAAAACGAAAGAAAAAAGGCCAGCCCAAGTAACAACCAGCCAAGGATTTCAACCACCAGGACCACAACCACCGTCACACTGACATAAGCCAGTGTCAATTGCCATTGCAGCCGTTGGAAGAGTCGAAACCGAGATTGCATAAGGCTCCCTTGAGAAAAGAAGAATGGAAACTGACACCATTGTATCGGTGACGAAATGTTCCCACCACCGTCTCCAGAATGATTTCCGACTCCGACTTAAGTCTGAGTTTCTGGTCGCAAAAATTCCATCTCAGAGCCGATGTGTGCCGGTTGGAAACGGCATAGGATGGTATCACGACGATAAATCAACAAAAACCAATTCAATCTACAGGAGTTCGACCATCATGCCTTTCGTGAACAAAATAACAGGTTGTCTGCTCTCGATTTTTACTGCTGGGTGTCTGTTCCTTACCCCTTCAAGTGCCCCAGTCCTGGCGCAATCTGGCAAACCCGTGAGCCCAGACCCGATCCTTTCTTATCTGCAAACCCACCCGGAAACCACCGCGGTTGCCAGTTTTACCGTGACTGAAAATGGCGAGATTGATGCGAAGGATCCAGCGGTTTTCTATAACTCTGATCTACGATTGCCGCTGGCTTCGACCAAGAAAGTTCTGCTGCTGGCCGCCTATGCCCGGGCGGTTTCTCTGGGATGGCTCGCTTCTGATCAGGCAGTTCTGATTGCAGATTGGGAAGCGTACTACTTACCCGGTGAAGATGGCGGGGCGCATTCAGAAGCCTTAACCTGGCTCAACATCCCGCAAGATGACTATGGCTTTGCCCTCGATCCACACCAAACTGTGACACTCGACCAGATGATGGCG
This sequence comes from Acidobacteriota bacterium, assembly GCA_035335845.1. Classification (GTDB taxonomy): domain Bacteria; phylum Acidobacteriota; class Blastocatellia; order Chloracidobacteriales; family Chloracidobacteriaceae; genus JACQXX01. Next base: position 2,864 of record DAOQNB010000431.1, read on the forward strand.
GTGATGATCCGGTTCAGCGATAACGCCGCACCTGATTATCTGATTGAAAAACTTGGAGATCAGTTTCTGGCAGACACCGTCGAACTGGCTGGAATGACTCATCAGGATTTGCCACTCACTGCCTGCGGATTGGGTCTGAGCTGGGAAAGCCACGAATCAGGCCCGCTCACAGAAGCCAGAGTCCAGTTTTTGGCTGGGCTAAGCCAGGAAGCCTTTCGAGCTGAAGTTTTTCGTTTGACGGAACGTTTTAAGGACCCGGCCTGGAAACTGGCGGAATTTGAATGGCGACTGGCTGGGAACAGCACCTTTAATCCGGCTATTGAAATCAAAGCCATTGATGCTGTGGCCGAGCACGGGACGGTCCGAGATTACGCAACTCTTTTAAGTCGGGTACTTTCCGGGCGTTTTGTTTCACCCATAGTTTGTCAGTTGATTCGCAAGCATCTGGAATGGCCAATGGAAATTCCAGAAATTCGTCAGGGATTTGCGGCGCTGGGTGAAAAAGGAGGATCCTTTGGTGCCGGTGTTTTGACCGACACACTGTACTGCATTCCGCGCACTGGCGATTTTGGAAACAAGACCCGAATCACCGTGATCTTTTTGCACAAACTCTCTCGCCAGGAATTCAAGGAATTTTATTTGGATGGAAAAATGTTTGGATTTGAACTTCAACTGGCCGTTGATCGCAAATTTGCCAAAAAAGCCCGGAAAGGCTTGAAACCATAAGGTGACCAGATGACAGAGTGACAACTTGGGCTGAGGGTATCGGGCTGAGGGCTAAGGGAAATACAAGAGACATTATCGGGGTAAACCAATTTTCAAGAGTGGAACTTCATCGCAACGGCAACCCACCCGCTCACGCGGGTGGTACTGACTTGAGGCCATCCTGAATGGTGTCACTCTGTCAGATCGTCAATGTGTCCTGCTCACCAAGGCTGATTTCCGGTTTTTTCGGAGTTGTAAGTTCAAAAGTTGTTTCCGGTAACTGGGAAGCCAGTTCGGTGAGCGCCACGGCCAGTTCATCTGCCGTGGGTCGTTTTTCCGGGTCTTTATCAAGGGTTTGCATAATCAACGTTTCGAGTTCGACCGGAATATTGGGTGTGATTTCACGGGGTGGCCGCGGGATTTCATTGAGGTGCTTCATAATCACGCCGTAAACTCCGCCCGCCGTCAACGGGAACGGGACTTTCCCACAGACCAGTTCATACATCATCACCCCGACGCTATACACATCAACCTTCCCATCATATGGCTGGGGACTCATTCGTTCTGGCGCCATGTAAGTCAATGTCCCGATGAAGCTTCCGGTTGCGGTGAGTTGATTGATTTTGTCACCGGTATCTTCAGCCGAAAGCTTGGCAATGCCAAAATCAACAACTTTGACGATTTCGCCTTCTTTCGTTCGGTGAAGAAAAATATTCGGTGGTTTAATGTCGCGATGGATAATGCCGACGCGATGGGCTTCGGCCAGAACGTGACACACCGGGATCATCCATTGGATACAGGTCTGGAGTGAACGGGTCGGGGTTTGTTTTAATTCATCGGCCAGTGAATGCCCCTGCAGCAACTCCATCACCAGATAGGCAATGCCTTCGGTGGAAATCCCGGAATCAAGGACCGCGACCGCATTGGGATGGTTGATGCGTGAGGTCGAGACCCCTTCAAGTCGAAAGCGTTCCACGGCTTCGGCAGAATCGTTGCCAGGTGGTGGTCGAAAGACTTTGATGGCAATTGGACGGTTGAGCAGCAGGTGTGTGCCACGAAACACAACGCCAAACCCACCAGCGCCGATTTTTTCATCCAGCCGATATTTCCCGTCCAGGATTGTTCCCGGCAGCGCTTCGGCCAGAGCTGAAAAAATCCGGTTGGCTTGTTGTTGCGAGGCCACCAGTTCTTGATTCATCCGCTTAACTTCCTGGATCTGGTGGTCCAGTTTGACATTTTTCTCGGCCACATCCCGGTGAGCCGCACTGAGTTCCACGACCTTCTGGTTGAGTTCCTGGGTTTGGCGCTGAATGGTTTGATGGTCGAGGAAGTTCTGCACCCGAAGTTCTGTCACGGTCCGGGCAAAAATATAGGCCAGACTGGTGGCCACAAACCCCATTGTGTTTATTTCGATGACCGATTCGGCTTTGAGATAAAAGAAATTGGATACAAAAAAGCAAAGATAGGTCAGCAGAAACGGGAGCAATGGAAATTTATCAATCCAGGGAAAGCCAACAATGAGAAACATCAACCCAATAAAATAAATGAGTGGAGTTCCGCGCTGCATTAAAAAAATGAGAAATGAAATATGAACCGCCACAACTGAGAAGGTAAATACCACCAGAAGCCCGTTTTTGTGGTGTGGTTGAAAATCACGTGACGAGTCTGGTTTTTTCAACTGGTCCAGCAGTAAAAACCCTGAAAATACGATAATGGCAACGATATGCAGGCCGGTAAATGTGGTGTGCAGCGGTCCGGGAGGCAGTTTGAAGACGTTGAGAAAATCAAAAAAGATCAGGAGTAGAATAAAAACAATCAGACAGAATACTGAAAAAATTCGAAACCGATTGAAGTAAATAAACAGCACTTCCTGAAAGTACTCGGCACGCAAGTCTTCAGGAATAGAGTGAAGTGTGTTTTTGAGTACATTGATTGGTTCCATATGATCGAATAAATCGATAAAGTAACCAAAAGAATTCAGGAAACAGGTTACTGGATTGAAGAGGTTTGGCCTTGGTTGTGAGTGATATTGAGAAGCAGCCTGCACAAGATAGCGCAATTCCTGATTTGGGTAAACTCCCCCTTTTGCTGGTCCAATGAGATGGGGGTTCCGTTTCGTTTTTCCTGTGCTACATTTCCGGGCATCCCCACGCGGCAAGGTCAAACATCTTA
>DAOQNB010000432.1:0-5735 GCA_035335845.1 Acidobacteriota bacterium
TCGAACTTCCCGAGGCTCGATGCACATAAGCCCACAATCGCGGCGCTGTCTTTCTATAGAAAACCTCGAAGGCGGGCTCGTCCATGACAGCTCTTTCACAAGGTAATGCCATTGGGGGCGAAGGGTATTGGGCGAAGGGCTGAGTGAACCACAATACTTTCAATGAGTTCACTTTCTCAGATTGCGACAGGTTCATTCCAACATTGGATAAATCCGATCTCACCGGAAAAGACTCGTATCGTGCGGGCTCATCTCTCGATTTTTCGGTCGGGTTTCTGAAATCAACCCCCAGGATTGTGATAATCGGTAGACAACAAATGATGAAACAAGCAGGCCAGCTCCGATCATTCCAACCAAAATACTGGCCAGGATGAAAACGCCATACCCCATTGGAAATATCAGGCGCAGCAACAGTCCGCCCAATCCCACCATACTCAGAATGATCCCTTTCCGCACTGAATTCACAATTTCTTCTCGTGTGGTTGGCCGTTCCAGGGAAAGAGCGTCCAGTAATTGCCGACCAGCTTCGGTTTCCAAAAGGCGCAAAACATCCTGGGTCGAGTGAATTCGCTGTACCAGTTGGTTATGCAACTCAATCTGGGCCTTTGCTTTCAGATAGGTCGTTCGGTTCAACACCCAGGCCAGCCAGGCAATCATCAAACACAGACTGGGAATCACAATAATTGGAACCAACTCGTCTAAACCAGCCGGGAGCGGAGTTTGAACAATCAGCAATTGAGATACCTCTCCCAACACAAAACCATCGCCAATGAAACTCATAGTTCTCTCCTGAATTCAACTTCACCTTTGATTGGGGCTGAAGAACTGGTTTTCTTTCATCTCTCATCCTTCAGCCCTCAGCCCTCAGCCCGATGGTTTTTCAGCTCGTTTTCTTCAGCCCAAAGGTTGAAATGGCTTCCAGTGCCGGATCCCGATATGCGCGATACAACTCAAATGACGGTGGAGTATAGAGTACAGGTGCAATCCAGGTCCGGTAATCAAATGGCCAGGAACTTTGCCAGTACAAATCGGAAACATTTGCCATGAGCTTGCTATAAGGAAGCTCAAAAGGGATCTCTTCGCCAATGAAGTTGGGACTTGAACCGGTCGGCTCGCCGACAAAAATGGCGCTGGTATTTCGTTCAATCAAAGTCGCAGCATTTTGAGCCGCAGAGAAGGTCCGTCGCCCGACAATAACAAAAAGCTGCCCGTACCGGCTGATCTTCTCAGCCCGAATCAGGCAATGGATGAGCGGAGTCACCAGCGTGGTATCGCCACCATTGTTCCAGCGCATATCAATGACCAGCTTCTCAACATCTTGCTGCTGGATAAAGGTAAATAACCGGTCGCAAAATGCGGCAAATGATTCCTGTTCGCTGTTGCGCACACGGTTGAATTGAAAGTAGATCGTTTTTGGCTCTGGCACATATTCAAACCAGTAATCGGCCCCCTGATTTTTCAAATACAGGGGCACTGGACCTGGAATTGTCTGCAGAAAACTGATCCAGTTTTTCGGGAGCCCATCCCAGAGTTTCCGACTTGAAATGCCCGAATCAGCAGGCAGCCTGAAGACGTGAACAGCTCCCTTTTGATCCAGAACGGTCAACGAAACTTCCGTTGGATCAGGAATGAGACCAAGGCCGTGCAGGAGCGGCAGATTTCGCATACGGAGCGGCGCCATGACTTTTGGAGCCATCGCATTATCACGATTTGTCAGTGGGTCGAGCGCCGCCACGATCTGGTCTACGGTTTGATGGCCGAAGCAAAGCACCTTAGCTCCCAATAACTCTTTAAACCGCGAGTCAGCGGCAATCACAAACAGACCTTCTTTGAAAAAAGAGAATTCCACGGGAATGGTCTGAAGAAATTCCGGTCGCTCCCAAAAGCCATAGATCATGGTATGCCCATCACCAACCTGAGCCATCAATTTCATCAGTTCGATCACGATTTGCATGTCTGTCAGCCGTGGAATTGATTCATGAATTTTCTGAACGTTGAGTTCAAACGCTTCGCGGGAGATATGGCGAAACGGAGCATACCCCTTGCGTTTGACTTCTCGTGCCAGGAGCTGCACGTCATAGCGCCACCCTTCGTCACGAGACATCCGGGTAACGTCACCAGTGGCGACCACCCGCTGAAATCGCAAGTCAGCGGCAAAAGCCTGGAACAGCTTGTCGGTTCGTGCCTGATCAAGCCGCCGATACCCGAGGTCAAAGGCTCGTTCAAGCCATGTTAAGGATGCCTCTTTGTCACCACGGGCGGCATGGCAGCGGGCAATGTTGTAGGCTTGATCGGCAGGAAAACCGATGCGGAGTTCAAGCGCTTTTTCATATGCCTGAATGGCTTCGGGATATTGCTTGTTCTGAAAGCGTGCTTCGGCCAGCAACTCCCAAAATCGTCCGTGAACCGGGTTGAGGGACACGACTTTTTCCCACAACGGAGCGGCTTGAGCCCATTGGTGTGCGTTCGTTTTGGCCTGAGCCTGTTGGAGCAGGCTGACAAATGTGTCTGATTGCGGCGCCTGGGCAAAAACGGTTCCCCACGGTATCGCCACAATCAGCAGCCACTTGCTCAACCTGAATGTAATGCTGGAACAATTCATTTGGACCTCCCTGCCAGAAAGCACCGGTTTCCGGTTTTGTGTACCGCTATGACGGTGGTGCAGGGTCAGAGGTTAACAACACAGAAAGAAAAAAGTGATTCTCCGCAGATAAAATCGCTGACGGGTTGGCTCGCTCTAAATTTCAATACGCTGCGTCTTCTGCTATTCTTTCTGGGCCTGCCCTCCATCTAAAACTCATCTTTTCCGGCAAAGAAATGGAAGCAGTTGAAAAAACTGGGCTTTCGCAACCGCTTGACCCCTAAGCCTTTCCCATGAACTCCGCAATCCTGAATCCTACGCCCTGGTACCGACTCTTTTGTGTGTTGCTCATTGTGTGTTCGATTGACACGCTGTGCGCCCGTCCCATTTTTCAATCGCCAACGCAAGATGAAACCCGCCTTGCTGCCCAGCAGATGTGTACCGAAGGTGATCAGCTTCGGAAAACCCCAACGGCGGAAACACTCACCCAGGCCATTCAAAAATACCAGGTCGCCCTGGAGTACTGGCAAAAACTGGGAGATCAGGCCAGTCAGGCCGAGACTCACGCCAAAATCGGCAATAGTTACCTGGAATTGGGCAACTACTCAAAAGCCCTCGCTGCGTTTGAACAGGCCCTGCACTTTGCCCCGGCGGCCAAAAATCCAAAGTGGGAATCGGACCTGCTGATTCGAGCCGGGTCAATTCAGTCGCGGCTCAATCAGTTTTCTCAAGCCCAGGACAAACTGAGTCGCGGACTGGCCATAAAACACGAACTGGGCGACGCCACGGGTGAAGCCAATGCCCTGACCGAACTGGGCGTCATTGCCTCAGAAACTGGCGATCATCAAAAAGCCATACAATCGTTTTCAGACGCGCTGGCACGGTTTCGCACGCTTGGGAATCAACGCGGAGAACTCTTTATCCAGTTTTACCTGGGTCAGTTGTACATCAACCGCAACGAGCACCAGACGGCTCTTGGGTACCAGTCGGCAGTGGAGCTGGCACGAACCATCAAAGACCAGAAATCTGAGGCCACGGCTCTGACTGATCTTGGCCTGCTCTATGCTGAAATGAGCGAGCAGTTCAAAGCCCTCGAATGCTATGCACTGGCAGCCCAGATTTACTGGGCGCCGTTTCTCATTCAGGGAGAATGGAAATGAAGGTTCGGGATTTTCGGAAAGAATGAGGAATGAAGGATGAGGGATGAGGGATGAGGGATGAGGGATGAAAGAAAACCAATTGTTCAACCCCTGGTCCAATTTCTTCAGCCCTCAACCCCAAGCTCTCAGCCCCAAGCCCCTAGCCCTTAGTCCATTTTCTTCAGCCCCAAACCCTCATCCCCAAGTCCTCATCCCGCTTTCTTCAACCCTGATTTTCTGGAATTCACCATGACACTTCCCCACCATTTGAGCCAAAACCTGATTTTAAACTGGTTGCTGATGTGGGCACTGGTGCCTGGTCCTTTTTTGATCATTGTGACCAGAGCGCAACATGTTGACCAGTTGGAACCTGGAAAACTGGTTGCACGCGAATTGAAAGGCGGCGAAAAACACACCTACCCACTCCAGCTCAATGCCAACGATTACCTGAAACTGGTGGTGAACCAGAACGGCATTGATGTCGTGGTGCGGCTCATTGGGCCGGATGGAAAGATGGCTCAAGAAGTAAATAGCCCCAATGGCACTCAGGGTGAAGAACCATTTTTCTACATCACTGACCACCCCGGCACTTATACACTCGAAATTGAATCACTGAGAAAAACGGCCCAGGCTGGCAGCTATGAACTCAAATCAGAGTCCGTCAAACCTGCCACGGAACAGGACCGTGCCGAAGTGGAAATCAAAAAACTGAATGACGAATTGACCCAACTCTGGCAAGCCGGAAAATACGATCAAGGGGTGCTCCTGGCACAGCAGGTGGTGGAAAAGAGCGAAAAATGCTTAGGCAGAGACCATTCCCTGCTGGCTGACAGCCTCAACTATCTCGGTCTGTTTTATAAAGCCAAAGGCGAGTATTTGAAAGCCGAACCGCTGTATTTGCGTGCGATAGCAATTGGTGAAAAAACAATCGGCCTCCAACATCCTCACATCGCGGCCATGCGCAACAACCTGGCAAACCTCTATGCCGCCAGGGGGGACTATCTGAAGGCCAAAGATGAACTTCAGCGCGCGGTAGCCATTTTTGAGAAAACACTTGGGCCTGAACATCAAAACACGATCTTTTGCCTCAACAATCTGGCTGAGCTGTATGTAAACCTGGGCGATAACACCACTGCGGAACGTCTGTTTCGGCAGACATTGGCCATTCGGGAACAAGTGTTCGGTCCAGATCATCCAACAACAGCAGATACACTCCAAAATCTGGCGTTTCTTCATCGCATCAAAGGCGAATATATCAAGGCAGAAGGGTTGTATCAGCGAGTGGTGACGATTCGTGAAAAAGCATCTGGCCCGGAACACCCTGAAACATCCAATGCCCTGAATGGGTTGGCCGAGTTGTACCGGGACCAGGGCAATCTGCCCAAAGCAGAATCGCTGCACCAACGCGCTTTGGCCATTCGTGAAAAAGTATTTGGCCCTGATCACATCGCCGTGGCTCGCAGCCTGAATAATCTCGGCTTGCTCTATCGTGACAAAGGGGATTTCGGAAAGGCGGAACAACTCCTGCTGCGATCTCAGGCAATCCGCGAGAAGAAATTGGGGATGAATCATCCTTCGATAGCCGTGGGATTCAATAACCTGGCGTTGATAGCCGAACACAAGGGTGATTATGCGCAAGCTGAATCGCTCTATCAGCGTGCCCTGGAAATCCAGGAAAAAGCGGTTGGTCAGCAACACCCAGATACGGCGCTGTTTCTTGCCCACCTGGCCAAACTCAACCGAAGGAAGGGTGACTATGCAAAGGCTCAACACCAGCAGCAACAGGCACTGGCTATTTTTGAACGGGCCTATCAAACCGATCACTCAGACATTGCTTCATGTCTCAATAACCTGTCTGGAATCTATCAGATACAAGGCCAAATCGCTCAAGCCATTCACTGTCAAACCCAAAGCAACGACATGACCGAACGTGACCTGGTCCGCAATCTCATTTCCGGATCTGAACAACAAAAATTGCAATATCTGAAAAGAACTGAGCGCTACACCGATCAAAC